>JADGPZ010000066.1 GCA_017882165.1 Candidatus Kapaibacterium sp. | reverse complement strand
TACCCGAGGATGATCCTTGAAAATGTCTTCAATGATGATTGAAGTCCAATGGTTATACCAAGATGAGATGACGTAATTGCGAAGACTGTCAAGCAATTCGCCCTCAACTTTCCTGCCGAGTTCATCGAACGAACGAATACGCTTGACGTAATTATTCACGATTGTTTTTTCGAGCGAATTCTGATGCAACCCGCCCCACTCGAATGCCTTGACTTTATAGAGTTCGCTAATTAGGTCAGCCTCTGAGGATAGTCTCGCGACGCGTTCCTCCCGATAAGAGTTCTTAATAATCGAAGTGACGGATTCCATCTTCGGTTTGTCCTCAAAGAGCACTCGCAGCAAGTCCTTCTTCTTCACGGACTCGATGTTGATTCCAAGCGAGGCCGCGAGCTTCTCCAAATACACCGAGCGAGACATCGAACGCAGAAAGAGGAAGAGCTTCCCATCGTCAGTTGACAGCAGTTCGTCGAACTGATCCTTTTGGTAGAGCGAGACGTAGTGTGCAAAGTTCATATTTGTGGGCTTGGCAATTTGCACGTCCACCCCGGAATGGATTCGAGGAAGGGCATGTGATGAGAATTACTCCCCTTGGTATAGATCAGAACATAATCGTGCTTGAGGCTACCGGCTCGATTGTCTTGAACTACCGAACCTGAAGAGTATGCCATGGGGAACGCGCCAGCAAAATTGAGTCGAGTATCAAAGCTCGCCAAAGCACTCCAGCTCTCCTCTATCGAGGCATTAAACATGATTGCAATGAGACCTTCAGACTTTATTTTATCACACATCAGAGACAGTATTTTCCCAAGGCCATACTCGTAGGCTACCTCATTCTTGTTCCTATTCTTCGCGTCCGATACGACAAGCTCAGATTCGAAGACAGCCGATTGTCCCAGGATCGCATTCCACATTTCGCTTAATTCCAAATATGGTATTCGGTCCCCGTGAGGCGGATCGGTCACAATTAGATCAACGGTGTCATCACCTAAACCGCTTAGCAATTGTACCGCATCCGAGTTAACGACAGCGCAGGATTGCCTCTTCTGAACGACTTCGTCGATCTGAGAAGCATCGGTCACGTACTCGTGCCTGGATAGCCCCCGAGAGTTCAAAGATTTGATGAGTTTTCCGGCTTTGTTCGAGAAGCAGTTCCATGCGTTTATTTCAAAATGGAGCTTAGGCCGCCAATATCCGATCACCCAGCTTCCTACCTCGGTCTTCGGTCCTTTTGTGTTGCCGCCACGATTTGAAATCGCAAAGACCATTTTTGACATTTGGCCAACAGACGAGGTAAGTATGCACAGCAATGCATTTCGGATCTCCGTAGGGTACTCAAGAATGGCTGAGTAAAGCAGTTCGATATTTCGAATGGCTCGCCCACAGAAGAGATCGGGCCAAGAGAAGTTTGACCTCGTATTAATTCGCCCATTATTAAAGAGAGCCAAGGGGCGAAGCAACTGAGCGTGATAGGAATTCCAGCTGAGTGCGTCGGCTGCATCGTCATCTGTTGCAGGACCCTTATCAAGCTGCCGTGAAGAGCCCTTCGACCAAACCTCGAGAAGCATTTCGTCGTCCCACAAAAAGTGAGATGCAATTCCTCCGGATGTCTGATATGAGTCCTCGATTTCAATTCTCGTTTTCTTTTCTATCTCATTAAGAGCATCTTGTAGAGCTCTTGCGGCTGGAGGTTTAACGAGCAATCGGGTGATCGCTATCGCAGCAGGATTTAGATCGCCACCAATTATCCTACGTCCTCGCGCGAGAGCTTCGCGAGCGATTGTTCCATGTCCAATAAACGGATCGACGATTAGGTCACCCTCTTTCGAGAGTGACTCGATTAAGAATGACACGCATTCTGCTGGTTTCTTTCCCCAATATTTGTGGAAGCCATAAAGCCCTTTGTAGCCCGCTGGCTGTAAGAATTCACCAAGTAATCGCTCCTCTGCATCTTGCAGGGAGAGCTGGGAGTTCGATTGGGCGAATGACGTCTTGGTAGCCATCTTTTAGCGAACTTAATGTGATACTCTTTCAACCTCTGGCATATTGCATCCGTTCACCAAGTTGTACCGTTTGGCCGTCTTTCTTGCCTGAATCTCATCTTCAAGATTCTCCTTCTCGTCCTTGCTTTCCCAGTATCCCCAGTCGAGGCGGAGCGAGTCTTTGATGGTGCCATCGGGGATGATGGTTTTGCCCGAAGGCGTGCGGAGAGAAATTTTCGGCGCGAGGACGAAGCCCTTTTGCTTGCAGTACTCGTTCAGGAGAGAGGCAAAAGCCTGTTCGAGTGTGCCCTCGTTGCTCGACCCGCCGTGGCGGATGAGCTTTTCGGTCTCGCGGATGTATTGCTCGACTGCGTAGATAGACATGAGTGTATTCTGTTACGGCAAAAATACGGCGGGAATATGCCTTCCCTCCGGGACTCTGAATCTTAAACTACCTGCAAACCCCGGGTTGAAACCCGGGGCTACAAATATGCCGCCCCTCTGGGGCTGAGACGGTGCTGCCCCGCTGGGACTGAGAAAGCTGGCGCGCCGCTGGGCAGTAATCTCAGGAAATTTTGAAATTTCGGGAACACGGTTTTGGGGCGTTCATGAACTCTGAACATAAATTCGAAACAGAATTATTTTGATATTTCTTTCTGGCGGCACGTGGTTCTGTCTATATGAATGAGTTTTATGAATTTCGAACTCAAATGCTAAAATCGGCGCGTCTTTTCTTTCTAAAGGAATGAGCGAATTTTTCGTTTTGGCTGTTCGGAAATGATGCGCAGCACTCTCGCCATAGCTTTCTTTCTGCTCGTTTCGCGGGCGGGGCACGCCCAATCGCCGATTCAGGAGCTTCCGCTCTCCATCAATGCGCCGGGCCAAAGCCAGCTTTTGCCGGTCATCTCGTCGGACGGGAAGACGCTCTACTTCACGCGGACGCGGATGGGCTTGGATAGCGGGGTCGTCTTCGATGTGTGGCTGAGCCACGTCCTGGGCGACACGGGTTTCTCGGACGCGGAGTTCGTCGGCGGAAATCTGGCCAGCTCGTATGGCGTGGCGGTGACGAGCGTCGCGCCGGACAACAACACGCTGTACCTGATCGGCAAGATGAAGAGCGACTCGCCGCCGGATGAGCGGTTGCAGGTCGCGCATCGTATGGCCACGGGTTGGTCGATTCCGGAGGCGATCCACATCCCGGGACTTCGCGCGCGTGGCAACTACACCGACTATACTTTCGGGCCGGACCAGAGAACGCTCGTGATGGCGGTCGATCGCGACTCGACGCTCGGCGACCGCGATTTGTATGTGAGTTTCTATAGCGAGTCCGAGCATACGTGGAGCGGGCCGCGCTGGCTCGGCGCGGAGATCAACAGCCGGCAAGCGGAGATGACACCGTACCTCGCAAGCGACAACAAGACGCTCTACTTTTCGAGCAACCGGCTGGGTGGAATTGGCGAGGTGGATGTGTACCGGTCTGTTCGTCTCGACGGCTCGTGGCAGCATTGGTCGCCGCCCGAGGATCTGGGCAAGGGCGTCAATCGCTATGGCCGGACGACGTTCTACACGGAAGATGCCGAGGGCAAGTTTGCGTATTTCTCGTGGCGTGCCTCGCAGAGCGATCCGGCCTATCTGCACCGTGCCAGAGTGTCTCATGCGCGGGCGGTCGCGCTGGTGCGCGGGATCGTCAGCGATGGCGCGGGCAAGCCGCTGTTCGCGCGTGTGCGATACGAGCGGCTCTCGGACGGCAAGGAGTTAGGCAGCGCGCGCAGCGATCCTGCGACGGGAGCATTTCAGCTCTCGCTTCCGGCTGGTGAGGACTACGCGCTTCGCGCTGAGAAGGACGGGTACTTCCCGACGAGCGAGCATCTCGATCTGACGAAGCTGGAGAGCTTTCAGTCGCTCGAGCGCAACCTGAAGCTCTCGAAGATCGAGACCGGAGTTGCAATTGCGCTGCGGAACGTCTTTTTCGAGACCGACAAGTCTACGCTTTTGCCAGCGTCTTACCCGGAGTTGGGACGCGTGAAGGATTTGCTTGTTGCGCACCCGGAGTACAAGCTGGAGATTGCGGGACACACGGATAGCATTGGCTCGGAACAGCACAATCTGCAACTCGGTAAATCCAGAGCGGAAGCCGTGCGGGAGTATCTTGTCGAGCAAGGCATCGGTGCCGCTCGCATCACCGCAGCGTCATACGGTGCGACGAAGCCGGTAGCGACCAATGCGACCGAAGAGGGCCGGGCGTTGAATCGGCGTGTTGAATTCATAATAGAACCTGGATTACGCTGATTTGGAGGGATTACGCGGATTGATTTTAGGATTAGATTTTTTGTTGCAGCAGGTAGGCGAGCATGAGAATGTCTCACAGTTAATAGGGCTACCAAGATTGCTGTAAAGCCAATCCGAGAAATCGTCCGCGTAATCCGCCCAAATCAGCGTAATCCCGGTTCTCTTTTGTAGATCAGAACATACCCGACTGAATCGAACAGTTTGTAGTTCGCACCATACTTCGCTGCATCGCTCACCAGTGGCTCGACGAGTGCCTTCCAATCGGCGAGATACTCGATCTTCTCGCGCGCGATGTACTCGCCGATCTTGCCGGACTTCTGTGCGGCAAGCGCATCGGGATTGACCTTGCCGTCGAGGTTCACCACCTTGGGGGCGAAGAATCCGGCCTGGCCGGACTGATCGAGTCCCACTCGGCCAGAATGCTCGCGCGCCCAAAGGCCAACGCGATAGAAATCGGACTTCGGCGGTGCGGTGAAATTGTTGACATAGCGATACCCGCTGAAAGAAATCGCTGCGACGAGAAATGCGCAAACAGCGAACTTGCCAAGTCGTGAGGACCAATCGGAAGCCGCACGAAGAAGCAGAGGAAACATTGCTGCCACCAAAATGAGCGACAGAATTCGTACCGGTTGCAAATAGCGGACGAGAAAGTGCGGCGCACTGAAGAAAAAGTTATAGAAGACGAATGCAAGAACTGAGAAAACAGCGAGCGGCGCAAGTGCTCGTAGATCGAAACGCTCCTTCAGGTATGTCACGGCCTTCGTGCGAACGACGATGAACATCCAAGCAATGGCGAGGACAAAGAAAGAAACGACTTCGAACCATGGCGGCCACGCGAAGTATATGTGGTTGAAAAAAATCGTCATCATGTCAAACAGCGCCGTGAGCGATTGAAGGAGATTCTCGCCGATGGGATGACCGAGCGATTCCGCCGCGCCACTCATCGGCATGAGACTTCCGAATGTCGAGTAACCATAGATCCACCACGGAAGACTAATGATTACAGCGAGTGCGGCAGATAAGGCAATATAGCCAAGTGATTGAGCGCGCAATCGGCGCCATTCGATGAGCCCCATTGCCAGTATGAAGAGCGCGCTATCGATTCGCGCGAGGACCATCAGGCCGAGCAGACAACCGAGCCAAACAGATCGAGAAAAATTCCAGCCACGTTCGATGATGGTTTGGTAGTAAAACAGAGTACAGAGCAGGAGAAGCGAGACGAGTCCGGTTTCGAGTCCACTGCCATTCTGGTCTGCAAGCGGCGCGATGATGGTCCAGAGAAATGCCCCGGCAATGGGTGCGGAGATCGATACGCGTGGCGCGGGCATCTTGTCAGAGTTTTTTCTCAAACGAGCCAGCAAGAACCCGAACAAAATCGTTGATGTAGTTTGAAGGAGAGCACCAACCGCGAACGTGAATCTCAGTCCGACCGACGGATCGCCCGGCAACCAAAACCCCGGGGCGTACAGAAGGCAGATGAGTGGCTGCACCCCATTCGTCGGATGGACACCATCGACGGTGAAGCCATGTCCAAGCGCGAGATGCCGGGCGCAACTGATGAGATAGAATGAGTCATCGAGATATGGACGCGAGGCAATCTGCCACTCGCTCCGAAACGCCAACGCGAGACGTGAAAGGAAACCAATGCAGGCGAGTATCCAAATCCACCTGCGTTCGAGAGGGGCCATTGACATGGCGCGCCCTATATCTTCCCTTCAAGCATCTTCGCCAGCGCGGCGCGGGCGCGGTGAAGATGGACCTTCACCGTCCCCATCGGCAGCTTGAGCACGCGAGCAATCTCCTCGTACTCCATATCCTCCGAGTGACGCAACCGGATGATCCGCTTGTAGTTCTCCGGCAGTTGCTCGATCGCATCCTCGATCAGCGCCGTCCGCTCGCCGGCAAGCATGACATCATCGGGCACCCATGAGGAATCCGAAATCTCGAACTCACGCGTCTCGTCTTCGTGCCGCGAGCCGGGCATCGAGGGCGGCGCGCTGATCGAAAAAGCATTCAACTTGCGACGACGCAAATAGTCAATGGCATGGTTCGTCGCAATGCGGTAGAGCCACGTCGAAAATGCATATTCCTCCGAATACGAATTCAGGTGCAGCATCGCTTTCGTGAGCGCCTCTTGCACCAGATCCTCCACCTCATCGCTCGGCGCGCTGCGGACCATCGGACGAATCAACCGCTCGACGCCATGCTTGTGCCGCTTGATCAGCTCGTTGTAGGCAAACTGATCGCCGTTGCGCGCGCGCGCGACAAACTGCTTATCCTCCGCCTGCTTTTGCTGCGAACGAGCAGCGTCCGCCGACTCTTTTTGTTCGGCTCTGGCGCTTCGCGGATCCGGCGTCGTTCGGCTCTGGGGCATCGGTGCGTTGTATCGGATGGGCTTCGGCGGAGTGTTCCAACCGATACGCTACTTCCTATTCTCTTTTCAGATTACGTCAATATTCTCCAACCCGCCGTAAACATGATACCACGGCTTCGCGTGCTGATGAAGGACGGCATTCAGCGCCTCGATATTCTGCACCCCTCGGACTGCAAGCCACTGCTCCAACGCCGCGCGGCCACCTTTGCCGTACTCCGGGATGCCATCCTGCCACGTTGCGCGACCACAGAGCACACCGCAGAAATCCGCACCGGACTCGCCAGCCAGCGCAATCGTCTCGCGGAAGACTTCATCCGTTACTCCGGCACTCAGATAAATAAACGGTTTCGTCGCAGCTTTCGAGACATCGCGGAATAGCCGCTTCGCTTCCTCCCGCGTTTGTGCAACCTCCTGGCTACCGCCCGGCCCGCCACCAAACGCGGTCGTCCCGGAGACGAATTTCATGTTCACCGGCACTTCCACTTTCAGAATGTCAACACCATACCTGTCTTTTGAAAACTCCTCCATGTACGCTGCAACGTATCTCGGCTTGAGCCGCGCGAATTCCAATCCCTTCTCGTCATAGCGGTCATCATACGCAAGCGGCTCGAGGAAGAACGGCTTGTCAATCGCGCGGCATTCGGCGCCGATGCGCTCTAAGAATGCGTGCTTGATGGTGTTGATCTCCGGCGTATCATACGGATTGTAGTAAAGCAAAATCTTGATCGCATCCGCGCCCGCTTCGGCCAAGCGATAGACGCTCCACTCATCGAGCAAATCCGGCAAGCGGCCCTTGCGCGTGGCGTCGTAGCCGGTCTTCTCGTAGGCCAGCAGGACGCCCGTGCCTTTCGCCCGTGCTTCCACCGCCGGCAACCCGAACTCGGGGTCCATCAGCAGCGCGGTTGCGTGCGGCGTCAGGACTTTGGCGACCGCCACCTTGAATTCGGTCAGATCGGCCGGCGTTGCTTCCCGTCCCATTGCCTTGCCAATCGACTTCATCAGCGAGCCTCGCTGGTCCATTGCGGCCGCCGCAATGATCCCATCCGTGCCCGCACATGCCTGAATGCCCTGAAATTTCCCCTTCGTGATCTTGATTTTTTGCATAGAGACCGCAGAACACGAAGTAACGTGTTGCGGCTCCCGACTCGGACGAAGACCACCCTGAACCAGCATTGATCCACCCTCGTTACTCGCGACAGTATGAAGAGAATTTGTCGGCTGTTCTCGATATCTCTTGTCCTTTATGCGATGAGCTATTCTGCTTCTTCGCAAGGTCAGACCGTGCATCCCTACCTCGGGGTCAGTAGCTCGTTTGGCGGTGTCACGATAAGAACCTGGAGTGGTGCAGGAGTTGAGATTGGCGCGAGGCTTGGAATGTTCCACTTAGGTTTTGAGTATGGGTCGTACGGGCCGATTGAGATGCAGTTGGACCCTCCTCTGGCGTGGGGTTTCCTGACGAGCAGCGAAATCTATTACGGGATCGATCTCGGGGTAATCATCAAGAAGAACTTCTGGATCGGGGCTGACATCTTATATAGCCGACCAGCAAAGCCAACATCCACCGCACCCACTGACGGCGTGTGGAGCGCAGGCGTTTATGACAGATCTTGGTTGAACGTCGGTCCAGATCTCCGTTTGGAATGCTGGGACCACGCTCTTTTCAATTGCGCTTACACCATTCGGCGTGGTCTGAAAGCCGGGTGCGCATTTGTATTCTGATTTAGAGCGCAGTCCCGCACGCCGCTCGCATCTCCCGGATCATCCCAACCGGACCATCCGCGCCGAAAATGCCGGAGCCGGAGACGATAACGTCCACACCGGCAGCGTGGACTTCGCGGACGTTATCCAGCTTGATGCCGCCATCGGCTTCGATGAGGCACTCAATATTATCGAAGCGAATCCAGGAGCGTCTCGGCGCGGCGGTAGAGCGTCGGAATAGACGACTGCCCGCCAAATCGGGGGAAGTCCACTCTTGAATAATTCAAACTTCACGTTCTTACTCCCACTCGATCGTCGCTGGCGGCTTTGAGCTGATATCGTACACCACACGGCTGAGGCCGCGGACTTCGTTGGCGATCCGGTTGGCGACGTGGGCGAGGAACTCGTGTGGCAGGTGTGCCCAGTCGGCCGTCATGCCATCGACGGATGTCACAGCGCGGAGCGCGACAACTTTCTCATAGGTCCGCTCGTCGCCCATGACGCCGACCGTCTGGACTGGGAGCAGCACAGCGAAGGCTTGCCAGGTGGAGGCATACAGATTCTGTGCGCGAAGTTCTTCGATGAAGATGGCATCGGCTGAACGAAGCAATTCGAGCTTCTCGCGGGTGATCTCCCCGATGACGCGGATCGCGAGTCCCGGTCCGGGGAATGGATGCCGGTCGATGAAATGCTCCGGTATCCCAAGCGCGCGTCCCACGTTGCGGACCTCATCTTTGAATAGCTCTCGCAGCGGTTCGATGAGCTTCAGATCCATCTTCTCCGGCAGCCCACCAACGTTATGGTGCGACTTGATTGTGGCTGATGGACCTTTGAACGAGAGCGATTCGATCACATCGGGATAGATTGTCCCCTGCACCAAGAATTTTGCATCACGGAATTTCGTGGCTTCCTCGGCAAGCACATCGATAAATGCTTTCCCAATGATCTTGCGCTTCTCTTCCGGCTCGCTGATGCCGGCAAGACGATCGAGGAACAGATCGGATGCATCCCGGAAATCGAGATCGATGCCGAAGTGATCGCGAAACGTGTGGACCACTTCCGCGCTTTCGTCCCGCCGCATGAGCCCGTTATCGACGTGAATGCACTTGAGCTGCTTGCCAATCGCGCGATGCACCAGCACCGCCGCGACCGCTGAATCGACACCTCCGGAAAGGGCGCAGATGACCGTTGCATCGCCCACGCGCTGCTTGATCTCTGCTACTGTGAACTCGATGAAGTCCGCCGGATTCCATGTCGCTTTCAAATGGGCGATCTCGAACAGGAAATTCGAGAGGATCTTTGTACCGAACTCCGTGTGGGCAACCTCGGGATGGAACTGCAGAGCCACGATGGACTCATCCGCGTTCGCGATGCCCGCGAACGGCGCATTCACGCTCCGCGCCGTCACGTGAAAGCCCGTTGGAATCTTGTTGAGTTTATCACCATGCGACATCCAGACGGTACTGTTGTCAGGAATGTCCTTAAAGAGCCTCGAACGCTTGTCCTCAATCGAAATCTCGGCGCGGCCATATTCGCGATGGGCGCTCTTGGCGACTTCGCCGCCCATCTCATGCGCAATGAGTTGAAGACCGTAACAAAGCCCGAGTATCGGCTTGCCCATCGTGAAGACTTCCGGCACGCAGCGCGGCGCACCCTCTGCATAGACGCTGAATGGGCTCCCCGAAAGGATGATGGCGCGCGGGTTGACGGCCGCGATCTCCTCGCTCGTCGCGTTGCACGGAAGGATCTCGGCATAGACCCCAAGCTCTCTGACACGACGAGCGATCAGCTGCGTGTACTGCGAACCAAAATCGAGAATGAGAACGGAATCTCCGCTATGGGCCATGGCGTGGTGGCGAGCTAAAGTGTCTTTTGGAAGGGACGAAGAACAAATCGACACTCAGAGAGAATCCATTATTTCTGCTATTGCCGACCGATTGGCTTCGATTGTTCGTTCCAAATCGGCATCCGAATGCGCGGCCGAAATGAACATTGCCTCGAATTGCGACGGCGCGAGGTAGATACCACGTCCAAGCATTGCGCGGAAGTAGCGCCCATACGCAGCGGTGTCTGACTTAAAGGCCTGGTCGAAATTCATGACTGGCCCGCCGGTAAAGAATAGGCATGACATCGAGCCGACTCGGGTCTGCGTCGCGTTGATCCCCGCGGCTTGAAGATTCGCTGCAAAGCCGCTCGAAAGCATGGCGGATTTGCGTTCGAGTTCGGGATAGGGATTCTCTTGCTGCAAAATCCGGAGCGTGGCGAGCCCCGCTGCCATGGCGAGCGGATTGCCGCTCAATGTGCCGGCCTGATAGACCGGTCCGCTTGGCGAGAGCATTTGCATGATGTCGCGGCGTCCGCCAAATGCGCCAACCGGCAGTCCGCCGCCGATAATTTTACCGAGGGTGGTAAGATCAGGCCGAATACCATAAATCGACTGCGCGCCACCGAGTGCAACCCGAAACCCGGTCATCACTTCGTCGAAAATCAGGACGATATTTTCTCGGTCGCAGAGTGCGCGGAGACCTTTGAGGAAATGTTCGCTCGCTGGTACGACACCCATGTTTCCTGCAATTGGCTCGACAATGATCGCGGCAATTGCGGCGGGATTGAGAGCGACGAGCATCTCGACCGAAGCGAGATCGTTGTAGCGGCCGTTCAGCGTGTCCTGCGCGGTGCCCCGCGTGACGCCGGGTGAGTCGGGACTCCCGAGCGTGAGCGCGCCAGAGCCGGCTTTGATCAGAAACGAATCGGCGTGACCGTGATAGCAGCCTTCGAACTTTACGATCTTCTCGCGGCCCGTAAACCCTCGTGCCAAACGGACAGCAGACATCGTCGCCTCCGTGCCGCTTGAAACGAGGCGGAGCATTTCGATCGATGGCATTAGCTCTCGAACCAGTTCGGCCATTTCGATCTCGAGTTCAGTCGGCGCCCCGAAGCTGGTCGCGATGCGCGCCTGCTTCTCGATGGCTTCAACAACTTTTGGATGCGAATGTCCAAGAATGAGCGGACCCCACGAGCCGACGTAGTCGATGTACATATTGCCATCCACATCCCACACATGCGCGCCTTCGCCACGAGTGAGAAACAGTGGATCTCCACCAACCGAGCGGAACGCCCGAACCGGGGAGTTGACACCCCCCGGGATGGAGCGCTTCGCTCTTTCGAAGAGGGATTGGCTACGATTTGTCACCGGCTAACTATAGGTCTAATAAGTCCCATACGTCCTATAGGTCTCATAACAATCATTGTAAGGTCTTCGCGGCCCGAAGTGCGAAATAAGTCAGAATGATCGAAGCCCCCGCCCGCTTGATCGCCAGCAGCGACTCCATCATCACACGCTCTTCGTCGATCCAGTCGTTTGCTCCGGCGGCACGGATCATCGAGTACTCGCCGCTTACCTGGTAAGCGGCAGTCGGCATAGCGAACTGCTCGCGGATGCGACGAATGATGTCGAGCGAACTGATCGCCGGCTTTACCATAATGATGTCTGCGCCTTCCTCGATGTCGCGCTGAACGACGCGGAGCGCTTCGTCCGAGTTTGCAACATCCATTTGGTGCGAACGGCGGTCGCCAAAACTCGGCGTACTGCCGGCTGCATCACGGAACGGACCATAGAGGCCGGATGCATACTTGGCCGAATAACTCATGATCGGTAACGACGTGAATCCGCTCGCGTCCAGCGCTTCGCGGATCGCGCCAACGCGCCCGTCCATCATATCGCTTGGTGCAATGAGATCGCTACCAGCCTCGGCATGGCTCACTGCTTCGCGTACCAGAAGCTCAACCGTCTTATCGTTGACGATCTCGATGCGGCCGTCATGCGTCCGCTCGACCACGCCGCAATGTCCGTGCTCGGTGTACTCGCAGAGACACACATCGGTCGCAACCAGCAATTCTGGAAACCGGCTCTTGATCTCGCGGACTGTCTCTTGAATGATCCCACGATCGTTGTAGGCTTCGGAGCCAAACTCATCCTTATGCTCGGGGATACCGAAGAGAATCACACCACCCAGACCGGCTTCGAGCGCGGACTCGCACTCGCGGAGCACGCCGCTCATGCCAAGTTGATCGACGCCGGGCATCGAACGAATCGGATTTCGGAAGTTCGCATCGCCCTCAACGGCGAAGAGCGGGAGGATCAGATTGCGTGCTTCGAGCGACGTCTCGCGGACAAGGCGGCGGTGTATTTCGGTCATGCGGGTGCGCCGCGTACGCGAACGCGCGCTCACAAGCAAATCTTCGTCGGAATGTTCGTGCGTGTGCATAATGTAGTGCGAAGTAGAGCCTCAAACAAGGCTCGCGGCGAGTTCCGTTGCATTCTTGATGCACGCGCCCATCGAGATTCCGCCGCGATAATTTCCTGCAAAATGTAGCCCTGGATGAGCCTTTTCTACCGCCTGGATTGCAGTTAACACTGAATCGTATCCGACATTGTATTGCGGGATTGCCCGCTTCCATAGACGCGCACATTGAAATACAGGGGCTCCCTTTGCATGATATAGTTGGCGCACCTCTCGCTCGGCATTCTGAATGATTTGCTCCTCGCTCCAGTCGACGACTACGCGGTTACGCGCGCCTCCGGCCATGATGGTCAACAACACGTGTCCCTCCGGCGCGCGGCCCGCGAAGTTTGACGAGGAATAGATCACGCCGAGAATACTTCGGCCTTCTTTGCTCGGAATGAGTCCGCCGAAGCCTTCGATCTTGTTCGGGAATTGGTCCTCTCGATAACCCAGGTACGCCACGGCAACGGGCGGATAATCAACTGCTGCGAGTTCGATCGAGAGAGCGGGCGCAACAGCGGATATCAGTGGCGCGGTGTTATGTGCGGGCAGCGCGAGAATAATGTTCGGCGCAGTGAAGCTCTCGTTGTTCGAACGAAGCGTATAGCCCGCCGCATCATGGGTCAGCGCAAGCGCCTCCTTGTGGAAGTGAATATCGTCCACAAGCTCCTCGCGCAGACGTTCAGTGATCTCGCCAAGCCCATTGGGAAACGATACGATGCGCGACCTGACACGATCCGGATCCTTCTTCCGAAGAATCATGCCTCGGATCATTGAGCCATATTCCTGATCGAGCTGCCAGAACACCTTGAACGAGTGCCGCAGACTCAGCTTCGTCGGATCGCCCGCGTAAATGCCAGTGACAAATGGATCGGCGGCATGTTCATATAGCTCGCGGTCAAAATGCCGAAGAAAAAAACTTTCTACGGTTTCATCCGCAGCCATGCACCGTGTCGTGAAGACTTCCCCGAGCACGCGCATCTTCGCGCCGAGCGAGAATAGTGATGTTGTAACCGCCTGAACCGATCCCACTGGAGTCTGAACCCACTTGCCGTTTATCAGAATAAACCGCTTCTTGGCATTCGGGCTGGCTTCAACCATCCTGTTGGTCAAACCCACCGACTCGATGAGTTCAACCGTCTCTCGGTTCTCGACACGCAAGGAGTTCGGGCCGGACTCCAGCAAATAACCATCAAGCAGCTCGGTCAGAATCTTGCCACCTGCTACTTTGGCTTCTTCAAGCACAAGGACGCTTGCGCCGCGCTGTTTCAGCCTGTAGGCGGAGGTGAGGCCGGTGATACCGGCGCCAACGATGATATAATCAGGCATTCGGAAGTAATATGCTCCGCACTTGGTCTGCCACACCTGGTGCACAGCTCGCGAGATGTCCGCCATCGATTCGGCGCACGCCAGTGAAATCAAAGTAGTCGCCGCCAGCCTCCGAAACGATCACGCCGAGCGGGGCGCTGTCCCAAATCGCCATGCGTGCATCGAGCATCGCTTCGGCGCGGCCCGTGGCTACGAGGATATGTCCGTAGCAATCGCCCCATCCGCGATAGATCCCGAATGCACGTGTGACGGCGTCGTACTTCGCGCGGCCAATTAGCTCTTCAAGCCTTGAAGGACTCGTCGTGCAAACAAGACTCTCTGCAAGATTGGTCTTTTGTGATGCCTGGGCGCGACGTCCATTCCAAAAGCAGCCTTCGCCAATGCCGGCTGAGACTGTTTCGGCGAGCGCTGGAAGATGCACGATTCCGTGTGTGACCTCGCCGCGTTGTTCGAGCGCGATCAGTACGCCATAGATCGGCACGCCATGCACGAAGCTCTTGGTGCCATCGAGCGGATCGAGTATCCATCGTCGCGCAGGGTTCGAGCCTTGCTCGCCGAATTCCTCACCGAGAATGACATCATTGGGGAAATGCTCGCGAATCCGCGCACGCAAATACTGCTCGGACTCTCGGTCAGCGCGCGTCACGGGGCTTGCATCGCCCTTCGTGATAATTTCGAGATCGGGCTGTCGGAAATATTTGAGCGTGATATCGCCCGCGCCGCGGGCGATATCTTCGAGGAACAGACGTATGTCCATCATTCGTGCGTTAGTGCTTCAATCTCTTTCATTGCAACATCCGCCAGGCACTCGATAAAGAGCGGATGCGCGTTCAGACCCTTCATCACTCGGTAGTTTGTGATGCCGGATGCTTCGGCGGTCTTGCGTTCTTCGATGTCCAGCTCGTGCAGTGTCTCGATGTGATCGCTGACGAACGCGATCGGGATTACCAGCAGGTTCTTGACGCCTCGCGCGCCCAGTTCGATCAACGTCTCGTGTGTCGATGGTTTGAGCCACCGCTTCGGCCCGACTTTGCTCTGGAAGGAGAGCGAATACTCGTGGTTGTGTCCGCGCCGCGACATCACAAGCTCCATCGTCTCGCGTATTTGCACGGAGTAAGGATCGCCGCGCTTCACGAAATCGAGTGGAGTGCCGTGGGCGGAGAACAGAAGAAATACATCCTCCTGATCTGGGAATTGAGCAAGTCCCTCTTCGATCCTCGTGTTGATCGCCTCAAGATACTTTGCATTTGAATAATACTCGCGCACCCGCCTCTCGCGAAATGCGGCTCCCCGAATCGCCCGTTCGCGGTCCCACTCATTAAAGCTTGAACCAGCGTTGGCTACCGCATACTGAGGATACAAGGGTAGAAGAATGACATCTTTAATCCCTTCGTTTATCAGCGTGGACATCGTCTCCGCAGTGAACGGCCTCCAGTATCTCCCCACCAGGCAAACGGTGACCTTACGATCGGGATGATGCGTATCGAAGTAATTTTGCAACGTGCGGATCTGCTCCTCCGTCCGCTCAACGATCGGTGACTTTCCGCCGATCTCAGCGTACTTCTCACGGACCGAGGGCGCGCGGCGCTTCGAAATCTGTCCGGCTACGAACTTCTGGAAGCGTGGCCCGAACGGCAGTTGAAAGATATCGGGATCGCTGAAGAGATTGAATAAAAACGGTTCAACGGCATCGAGCGAGTCCGGCCCACCGAATTGGAGGAGAACGACGGCGATCATTGGCGGACCCACTCCCTCGAGTGCCTGAGGACTTCTTCCAGTGCAGCCTCCGGCGAACCGGGCGCGGGATGCACATCATACTCCCACCGCGCGACAGCGGGCAGGCTCATCAGAATACTCTCCGTGCGCCCGTTTGTTTCGAGACCAAACCGCGTCCCGCGATCGTAAACTAAATTGAACTCCACATACCGTCCCCGCCGGAGCAATTGCCAGTGGCGCTCAGCCTCCGTGTAGGACTCGTCCTTGTGGCGCTCCACGATCGGCATGTACGCAGGCAGGAATGCCCGTGCGGCATCCGCGACAAATGCGAAGAGTTGATCGCTCTCGGCGGGATTCTCCGCGCTCAGATGATCGAAGAATATCCCGCCGATGCCGCGCGACTCATTGCGATGCCTGATAAAAAAGTACTCATCACACCAAGTCTTGAATCGCGGATAGTAGGTGAGGTCGTGCTTGTCGCAGGCCGTCTTCAGCGTCTGGTGAAAGTGGACGGCGTCCTCGACATCGAGATAGTATGGCGTGATGTCCGTGCCGCCGCCGAACCACGACGCACCATCGGACTGCTCGAAATATCGGAAGTTTGCGTGGACCGTGGGGATCTTCGGCGAGCGCGGATGAAGCACGAGTGAAATGCCGGTTGCGAAGAACTGAAGAGGAACACTCGCATCGTTCAATGAATCGGGAGCGTCGCCGTGTACAGCCGAGAAATTCACACCGGCTTTTTCGAAGACATTCCCTTCTGCAAGCACCATTGTTATTCCACCGCCACCATGTTGGCGCTCCCACGTTTCGCGGAAGAATTTCGTGCCGCTCCCATCGAGTACTTCAAGCGCGCTGGTAATCTCTTCCTGCAATGTGCGAAAGAGTTCTTCCGCACGGATGCGCATGGATGCTTGAAGCTCTGCCATCAAGCCTTCTTCGTGTAAGCGTTCTTCGCTGCTTCGACAAACGCCCGGGCATTGTCCGGATCGACATCCGGCGTGATACCGTGGCCAAGATTGAAAATGTGTCCGGTTGGCTCTTCCATCCGCTCGGCAATGGCGCGAACGCGGTCCTCGATCACTTCCGGCGTGGTGTAAAGCACCGCCGGATCGAGATTGCCTTGCAGCGTCACGCCGCCGTCGAGTAAGGCTTTGGCTTCGGCAATGTCGATTGTCCAGTCCAGAGAAATCACATCGCAGCCCGTTGAGGCGATTTCTGAAAGTGTCTGGTTCGCGCCTTTGCAGAAGACGATGATCGGCACGTTAACGGTGTGCGTCCGAACAAGCCGAATGATCTCCGCGATATACTCGAGCGAGAACTCCTTGAAATCGTCCGGTGAGAGTACCCCCGCCCATGAGTCGAAAATCTGCAACACGTCCGCCCCAGCTTCGACCTGCGCGATCAAGTATTGCGCGATCACGTCGGTCAGCTTGCGCAGCATCAGGTGCGAATCCTCACCACGCGTGAAGAGCATCTTCTTCGCTTCGTGAAAATCCTTCGAGCCGGAGCCTTCGACCATATAGGCGAAGAGCGTCCACGGGGCACCGGAAAATCCGATGAGCGGTACGCGGCCAGCAAGCTTCTCTTTGGTCAGGCGAATCGCGTCCGTGACATACGAAAGCGAGTTCATCGGATTTTTGTCGCGAAGCTCTTTGATCTGCTTGTACATCCGGATTGGCTCGGGAAAACGCGGTCCGCCCTTGCCTTCCTCAACGACCAACTCCATGCCCATTGCTTCTGGCACGACAAGGA
>JADGPZ010000065.1 GCA_017882165.1 Candidatus Kapaibacterium sp. | reverse complement strand
TATCAGTGCTGGACAATAGTTATCTCTATTTTACCCTCAAATCCGGCTTGACCGGAATATATTATCTAAATGAAGTCGATGCCTCCGGAATGAGCCTTGTTCGCGGAGGGAAGGGAGGCGGTGGAGAACTTCAGCATTGGGATGCATTATCGCTCCATAAGATCACGAATAAATCTATTCTGCTTTTCGCGCCAGTATTCGACGAATTCTATACGGCAGTAGAAATACAGCAAGTTACTGACAGAATTACTAATTCTGGTCTTGGTCTAAATCTAACGATAAAAAAAGATGCAGAGTGCACCAGTGACGTCGTCGATCATTTTGGCGACTATGGCTTTGTGATCATCGATACGCATGGCGCACCGAACGGATTTCTTATCGGTACGGAAGTCAACTTTGCTAATTCGGAAGAAGGCTTCAAACAAGAGATCGATGTGGACTTCGGAAAGGTCGGCTATGATAAATTTCAGGCGGGACAAATAATGCTTTCTCGCGAACTAACGTTCAACGGAGCCCAGCCAGGGTGGCAGAAGCAGGTCGCTGTACCCTCATCGAGAAAGTTGGGTGTACTATTGACGAGTAATTATGTGGTACGGATACCGGCACTTTCTGGCACGGTGATCTTTGGTAATATGTGTTACAGCGGTCAGGGTGTGCCTGCATCACCGCCATTTCCCGGTTCTCAAACACCGATCCGGACGGCATTCACAAGCCTGAACCCGATCAGTTATTTTGGTTACTCATATGCAAACGGCAACGCATCGAGGGTCTCGAATGGCTTTGCAAAGGAGATGGAAGATTCTCTGCTGAGACAGCTCATCACCAATGCAGACAGCACCGGCCATTGTCATCTTGCAAAGGATGGTACTGAGTATTCAGATAAGGAAGGACTTAAAACCGGTTACTCAAATGAAAATCTTTTCTTTAAACACTTCGGTGCCATTGACTACAGTTATGAAAATTGCATTGATACGTTCACCGACGACCGTGATCAACAGGTTTACAAAGCCGTCTGCATCGGCAAGCAGACGTGGATGGCGGAGAACTTGCGCTACAATGTGCCGGGAAGCTTTTGTCATGACGATATTTCGAACAATTGTTTCACCTATGGCAAGTTGTATGATTGGAAGACCATCATGCAGGATTCTGCATCCAGCGACAAAAACCCCAGCGGGGTTCGGGGAATTTGTCCAAAGGGCTGGCACATACCCAGCGCGTCTGAATGGACACAAATGATTGATGTTCTGGGTGGAGACGCGGTTGCAGGAGGCGCCATGAAAGCAACCACGCTCTGGGACTCACCGAACGTCGGCGCGACAAATTCCAGCGGCTTTACCGTTCTTCCCGCAGCGGCGCGGAGCGGAACTCTCGGGACGTATGAAAGGCTGGGTTATGAGAGTTTCATGTGGTCATCGACCTCGGCACCTGGAGATCAGGCGTGGTTGAGAGCCTTGTTCGGCGGGATGGCGAACGCGGGCGCTGGCGCACTTCCGCAAACTGATGCTGTATCCTGCCGTTGCGTGAAGGATCCCTAAATAGATCTGAAGAGCATGCCCGATAACTTCATCTCCTATCCCGCAAAGACTCCACGCACGCCTTAGCGCTTGCCGAACTACTTAGGATAAGTATCGTTCTCAGCGACTGTATTGTCTGATAAACAAGCAACCATAATTTAACATGAAGCTGTCCAAATTCCTCGCGCTTGCCGTCTTCGCGTTACTTTTTTCACAATGTAAGTCGTCGCAGCCGACCGGGCCGACGGCATCGGCCCCATCGCTCGGGCAGGTGGCGCTCATCCTGGATACGACACAAAGTGTATTCCTGAAAAACGCCGTGACGACCAACGGCAAGCCGCATCCGGCCATCATGCTTACGGCTGCGTGGCTGAAGGCTCAGCCGACCGTGGAATCGGCGGACGTGCTCGATAGTACCTACATCTACATTACGCTAAAAGCGGGACTCACCTGCTTGTATTATTTGGAAGAGGTCGATTCCGCAGGCATGAGTCTTACCAGAGGCGGAGGGCCGCCAGGCAATGTGGTGTTGCAGCGAACGGCTCAACACGGAGCAAGCACGCTGGCAACCAACACCATTACTAATAAGTCGGTCTTGATCTTTGCGCCAGTTTACCATGAGTTCTATAAGCTTACCGGGATGCAGAACGTGCTTGACCTATTTTCAAAGTCCTCGCTCGACCTGAACGTCACGGTGGTCAAAGACTCGGAATGTACCACCGATGTGGTGGACAAGTTCGGTAACTATGGATTAGTGATCATCGACACGCACGGCCTTCCGAATGGATTTATGATCGGCACTACGATTCCCTCAACCTACACGTCGTTCGCTGCCGAAGACACTGCATTGTTATTGGTCAATACTGGCGCATTAGGAATTGACAACTTCCAGGCTGGCACCATCATGCTTGCGCGAGGTCTGGTTGTCCCCGCAACCACTCCACCGCCGCCGTATGTGTACTCTCCGAAACCGTTCAAAGTGGTGCTGACCACAAAGTACTTGAGTTCCCTTCCTCAGATGCCGAACACGGTCGTATTCGGGAACATGTGTTACAGCGGACAAAGTATCGGCCCGGTTCCCGGTTGGCCGACTCCGATCGCGAGAGCATTCACCAACCTGAAGCCGATCAGTTACTATGGGTATGCATATTCCAGCGGCAGCTCTGCCCCCGTATCAAACGAATTCTCGAAAGAAATGGAGGACTCGCTCGTAACGGCGCTCGTCTTGAAGACCGACAGCACCGGCCATGCCCATCTCCAATCCGATGGCTCGGAATATTTCGATGCGATCGGACTCTATCACTATTCCACCGAGGATCTCTATCTGAAACATTTTGCTGCGTCTGATTACAGTTATGCGAAATGCATTGATTCATTTACGGATGCCCGCGATGGACATCTCTATCACGCAGTCTGCATCGGAGGACAAAACTGGATGAAGGAAAACCTTGACTACGATGTCACTGGGAGCGAGTGTTACGATAGTCTCAGTTCTTATTGCGATAAATACGGCAAGTTGTACGATCGCGCCCTTGTTATGAACGGCTCTGCCAATAGCAGCGCAAATCCGAGCGGAGTGCAGGGTATCTGTCCAAAAGGCTGGCACGTTCCAAGCAATGCGGAGTGGATGCAGTTGATCAATTTCCTGGGAGGGACCAATACGGCTGGAGGTGCGATGAAATCGACGACCGGGTGGTCTCCCGATCCGAAAGGAGGTGCAACAAATAAGAGCGGCTTTTCTGCTCTGCCTGCCGGTGAATGGGTGCATGATAACTACGCGACAACAGGAAGATACCGCAGCTTCTTCAGTCTTGGCACGTTCACAGCCTTTCATACTGCTACCCAAAGCATTCCGAACCAGGTTGACTATATGGCGTTATGGAACGACACCACCAAGGCCGCCGTGCTTACCGGTCCGCCAATTCCGCCGACGATCACTGAGGACAATGTTTCCTGCCGTTGCGTGAAAGACCCGTAATATTTGTATTGCTATTGAGAACCGATCATGAAAACACGAAACCTCATCGCGCTCGCCACGATCGCAATCATTTTTGCAAGCTGCAAAGCCCCGCAGCCGACCGGGCCGCCTTCGGGCGGAACAGCATCGCTGCTCGAGGTGACCTCTATCCTCGATTCGGCACAGTCGCACTTCATCCAATACGTGAATTGGAACGGTGGTGATCCCGGGAAAGCGATTCAACTCACCGCGGATTGGCTTGAGCTCCAGCCAAACGTGAGCTCGGCCAATACGCTCGATGGCACCTACATCACGATCCAGTTGAAGTCGGGACTCGAGACGTATTTCAACTTCGAGCAGGTTGACGACAGCGGCTACAGCGTCTTGCGAGGCGGAGGTGGAGCCGCAGACGATGTTGCCATCGAGCATCGGGTGGATCGACTGGCCGACTCAAGATTTTCACCAAGTTCCACGCCAGCAACCAATATTATCTCCAACAAGAAGGTGCTGCTCTTTGAGGCAGGCGCAGCCAGCTTGAACGTCGAGCCGCAAATCAAAAGAACCCTTGCTTGGCTCAACAATTCCGGGCTGGGACTCGATGTGACCGTGCTGCGAGGGATACAGTGCTCGGTCGGAGTTGTGGAAAGCTTTAAAGATTATGGCTTCGTTATCATGGATACACATGGCATGCCGAACAGTTTCCTCGTCGGTTCCAAACTCGACCTCTCGTCAACTCCACTTACCGAAGATGCATTAAAGAGTCTGGTCGATGCACAAGCAGGCGCTGGCACATCAAGCGATCTGGCATCCGGTAAACTGAAATTAGGGGCAAGTGTCAAGGCGAATCCCAAGTGGCCGAATTGGTTAAAAGTGGTTCTTCCAACGGAGAAACGTGAGTTTTACTATTCCTCCAAGAGTTTGGATCTGCTGCCTCCAATGCCGAGCACGATCATCTTTGGTAATTTCTGCAATAGCGGCTTTATGACAGCAAGCGGGGTGTCAGCCCCAGCACATCTGGACACATTTCCGGATGGGAGCACACATCTCATTCCAGCAAGAACCTGGAACGTTGATGGACCGATCGGTCTGTCATTCGTCAACAAGGGTCTCATTAGCTACTATGCGTATATTAGGGATATTCCTCCCGGCGCCTCGCGCTCCGTACCCGATCCATTCGCAATTCGCATGGAGGATTCATTGGTTCACCGATTGATGAAGGAAGATAGCACCGGAATAGCGAATCTTGCTTCAGATAACAAGACCGAGTTCTACGATCCAGAGCATCTGGATTTTGGCCTCAAAACCAGTCTGTTCTTTCGACACTTCGGTGCCGATAACTACCGCTACTGCGTCGATACCTTTACCGATGTACGCGATGGACATCTCTATCATGCAGTCTGCATCGGAAGCCAGAACTGGATGTCAGAGAACCTGGATTATTACGCGCCAGGCAGCGAATGCTATGATTCGCTCTCTGGCAATTGCGATACCTATGGCAGGCTCTATCCCTGGAAGGTCGCGATGGCCGGTGCGAAGGCAAGCGATGCCCTGCCAAGCGCTGTGCAGGGCGTTTGCCCAAAAGGGTGGCATCTGCCGAGTGCCGGCGAGTGGTGGCAACTCATCAATGCCCTTGGCGGCGCTAACGCCGGTGGGTTGTTGAAATCCACTTCATCACTATGGAATTCCCCGAATACCGGCGCAACCGATAGTAGCAGATTTTCTGGACTCCCAGGAGGCTCATACTCAGTGGTCGAGACCGTCCCACTGGTACTCCGCAGTTATTCTGGTTTGGGATTGGGAGGATATTTTCTGAGTACGAGCATCAACGTTGCGGACACTACGGTCAAAGTATTCTCACTTATCAATAGCTCGACACAATATAACACGACTACTTTTAAGAACCCGGCAGACCCCAATCAACCTCCGGCAAATGCTTCCTGCCGGTGCTTGAAGGATCCCTAAGGAGTCCTTGCTCCATCAGGCGGCGTTCGTCGCCCTTCCCACTCCTCAACAGTAATCGCGAAGATATCGGTATCCTGCCACTTGCCGCCGAGGAAGAGCGAGCGAAGAGCCGTGCCTTCGAAACGTAAGCCAAGCTTCTTCGCTACGCGAAGGCTTGCCGCATTCTCAACACCAATCCAGAGCGATGCGCGGTGCAGCTTCAAGTGCTCGAAGGCGAATGTGAGCGCGAGTTTGACGGCTTCCGTAGCGTAGCCACGATTGACGTATGGCTTGCCGATCCAGTATCCAATGAAGCACGATTGCAACGCGCCACGGACGATGTTCGTCAGACCGATCTGCCCAACCAGCGCATTCGGTGGCTGCGTATCGTTTGCTCGGATGAAGAAGCGGTAGTCTGTTCCTTCATCCCACTTATCTTGTGCCGCGAAGATGTAATCGCGAGCGTACTTCCGCGCGCGCTCGCCATAGGCTTCGATGGGGACGGGCGGCGACCATGCATCGAGATGACCGACGAACGAGTTGGAGAACAGTGCTGCATATTCTTCTGCGTCCGTTGTACGAAGTTGCCGGAGCGTGAGGCGCTTGGACGCAACCGAAGTCGGGACGTGTTCGGGCGGACGAAAGTAATCAAGCATCACAGTTCGCCGAGCACCTTCAACACTGCATCGACATGCCCGAGCACTTTTACTTTCGGAAAGATCTTCGCGATCTTCCCGTGCTTATCGATCACGAACGTCGTCCGCACGATGCCCATATACTTGCGGCCATACATGGACTTCTCCTGCCACACACCGTAGTCGGTCGAAATTTTCTTGTCTTCATCGGCAAGCAGCGTGAAGGGTAGCTCGTACTTCACTTTGAACTTCGTGTGGCTCTTCTCGCCGTCCGGACTTACACCGAGCACAACGGCATCCTTATGCTTCAAGCGCACAAGGTTATCCCGGAAGTCGCATGCTTCTTTCGTGCAGCCGAGCGTCATGTCCTTCGGATAAAAGTAAAGCACGACGTTCTTGCCGCGAAAGTCCTTGAGCGACACAGTGTTTCCCGCATCGTCCTTCGCCGTAAAGTCGGGTGCTTTGTCGCCTTCTTTCACCACTCGTTACTTGAAGTTGACTCGTGTTTCGCCCTTCGTCACGACGGCCACGCGCCACGGCTTACCGCGCTGGTGGACCATCCAGAAGTACGCTCCGTCATCGCCAGGGTTTGGGGATTTGACCTTGACCATACCGGTCTCCTCGATCTCGGTCGTGTCGATCAGCGCGCCTTCCAGGTCGTGCTTCAAATCGCGATCGACATCCGCGCTCGTGCTTCCCTTGAAATGGCCCTCTTTGTAATCGTAGAATGTCCCGAACCACATGCGCATGTCGTGACCGACGTACTCATTATCGAAATACTCTTTGAACTTCGGCGTCGCGATCATCGTGTCGCGCTCCTTCGCGTTGTTGCGCACAACGGCTTCCGCAAACTTCCGCGCAGCCCCAATCTCATCAGAAGCGCCTCGATCGCAACTCATGAGGAATGGAGTGAGCGCGCTAAGCACGAGCGGCCATCCGCAAATCGACACCAACAAGCGTCCGTTTTTCTTTGACATAAAGTAAAAAGTCATGGGAGACAAAGAAATTATCAGGCAGCAGCATCGCCCACGATGCGGGTAAGGGAGTTTCGGCATGTATGGTTTCACGAAAGACCAGTTTCGAACTTCGCGTATCAAAAACCAGCAGCTCGGTCGAGAGAGTCTTACTCTCTCGATTTTGACTTCGAAGATGCAATCCATAGATTCCATAGAATCCATAACGCAACTCGTCGATTGGCCCTCGCACATCCTCTAACCGGATCGCGCCCGCCAGCATCGCTGGCATCTCCTTTAGCGGACTCGCAAAATGCGTCTCCAGTAGGTCATCATTTTCCGGAATATCCGGCTGCACTGCACCAAGTTCTTCGATGATCTCGCCACTCTTCGCATCCAGCGCAAAATAATCCTGGCCACTGAAGCCCTGCCGCACGACGAGCACTCTCTCCGGCAGCGTGCCGAGCAGCGCGAAATCCGGTTGCTGCCAGCGAATCTCGCCAGTCCGAATATTGATCGCGGTGATGCCCTTCGGCTCCGGCAGGTTCGGTTGGTGGAAACTCTGAATATAGAGCGTGTCCGCAGTCGCACGATCGGAATCGAACCACCACGGCTCGTCGAGCGTGACGCCGCGCCAAAGCACACTTCCGGCTTGCACGTCAATCGCGAAGAGCGAACCGGTCTTGCTTTCGATGTCGCGCTCCTCGCCGGTAAGAATACCGGAGGGCGAAATCAGTAACTTCCAGATGATCTCGCTCGCCGCGCGTGTCTCGAACGTCCAGCTTCGGCTCATCTCCCTCTGTCTACTGAAAAGGCCTCCCGTCACCCGCATCCGTGGTTTGTTAGTGGATCAGTTTCATAATTCGTCATTCTGAGCGAAGCGAAGAATCTCTTGAAGGGAGGCGAGCCTCCATCAGGCAACCGATCCTTCGCTTCGTTCCGAAAGGCACCGAACAGCGGCGAGTACGTTTGTGCTTCATGAACTGTTGCGATTCCAAGCCGCATTCGCCAATTCCACCAGACACCGCATAATAATTTGATTTTCGATTTTTGTTTGGAGTTCATGAACAGCCGGTCTCTCTGACTCCAGGCCCTCAGCCTGCCTTTCACACCGATAGTGCTCATAACAGCCTCTACAATATACCACCAAAATCCCGCCGCACCAAAAATAAAATAGCTTTCTAAAATACGATTTTTTGTAACCCGAGCGATCTCATTCGTTTTAAACATAGAGGCATTCACGAACTCATTCCTCAGCACCATGTACAACCGGCGTTCCTCCATCCTCCGAGCTTTCGCGCTCGCGGCAATCATTATTGGTTTTCACACAACCGCTCGGGCGCAGGTAGCCCCGATGGCCTCTGGTACGGGCTGGGGCGGCGGAGTAATGAGCAAAGGTGCGAAACACATAAGCTCCGTTGCTGACGACAGCGCCACGGTTTGTAGCGATCGTTATTTCACTGGATATGAACTCGGTAACAACTATCAATGGCAGGGAGCCTTCGACACTCTTAAACTCTTCGTGGAAACGTGTCCTCATAACCCCGAGGCTGACCATGCATTCCTCCAAATAGGTAGCGCCCACAGCCGCTTACCGGGCGGCAATAGCGATGCGTCGCGTGCTAGCTACCTATCTTGGCTGGAGTCAGTCCTCTATCTTAATACCTCCGATCCAGAGTATTTTTGTGCGTGTGTGATGCAAATCTCCGGGTCGCTGCCCATCCCTCATGATACATCTGCTGGGCATGTGTCGCGGGCAACGAATATGACGCTTGCGGTTTGGCAGTGGCTGCTTCAAAACACAAGCTGTGACACACCGTTCTTATGGCAGCAATATCAACTATCCCGGCAAACCCAACGCGAGCAATGGAATAACAATCCCTTCGCCTACAAACTCGACACCTCGCTTCCCCCGCTCAGTACCTGGGGGCTTGACACTGTGTTAGCCAAGCACTTCCAGTATGCGTGGGTGCCAAGTGGCGGGGATTTTGGTAAGCATGTTTCGTCGTACTCCGTTTCGGAGAACCCTCTGCGCGAGGCTACTACGCTCCGCTTCGAGCTAACGGATGCGGAGTATGTGCGCGTGGAGGTGTTTGATGTGCTGGGGTACAACACACCTTGCCCGTCGCTTCAAAAGACAGGCGAGGGTTTGTTTGAACCCGGCCAGCACCAAATCCCCATCGACTTCTCGCGCTGCGCGTCCGGCACGTACTACCTCCGCATCACACTCGGCACCGGCGAAGTGCGGACGATTAAGTTAGTGAAAGAGTAGGACGCATCTTAGTCGCGGAGCGACGGCGTACTCGCAGCCCAGGGTGGAGGCCGAAGGCCGTAACCCTGGGTTCGCAATTAGAAGATGAATCATTAGCCCTGAAAGGGCGATGTATTAGTACACCGCCATTTCATGGCTCCAAAATCCTATTGCCTCACCGTACCCAGGATTCCGCTTCGCTCCATCCTGGGCTGCGAGTACTGCGCCGCTTCGCGGCTTATTAATGGCCGCATCGATTGCCCTCCCCCAAAGTTTCGTAATTTTGTAGTAGCCCCGCGTTACTCATTGCTCGTTACTCGTTACACATCCACTTACTGCATGCGAATTCTTGTCCTTGGCGGCGGCGCCCGTGAACACGCGATTGCGTGGAAGCTCAATCAGTCCAACGCGCTCGGCGGCCGCGTCGAGAAAATCTTTTGCGCGCCCGGCAACGCCGGTATCGCGCAGGTTGCCGAACTCGTCGAAATGATCCCGACCGATGCGAAGGCCGTCGTTGGCTTCGTACTGCGAGAGCGGATCGATCTCGTCGTCATTGGCCCCGAAGCTCCGCTCGCAATGGGTGTGGCCGACGCGCTCGATAAAGAGCGCATTCCCGTATTCGGTCCGCGCCGGAACGCCGCGCTTTTAGAAAGTTCGAAAGCATTCGCGAAAGAATTCATGCAGCGCCACGGTATCCCGACCGCGCGCTATGCGATCTTCTCGTTCGAGGAGCAGGTCGAGTGTCGCGCATTCCTGCGGCATGTGAATTACCCGGCGGTCATCAAGGCCGATGGACTCGCCGCCGGCAAGGGCGTGATGATCTGCCAGACCGAAGCGGAGGCAACCAGCTCACTCGATGAAATTTTCACGCACCGTATCTTCGGCGAAGCTGGCTCGCGCATCGTCGTCGAAGAATACATGGAGGGCGAAGAGGCGAGTGTGTTCGCGATTACCGATGGCGTCGATTACGATGTGCTCGCTCCCGCGCAGGACCACAAGCGTATTTTCGATGGCGATCGCGGCAAGAACACCGGCGGCATGGGTGCCTACGCACCGGCGCCAGTCGTGACGGACGAGATCATGGAGCAGGTCAAGCGCGAGATCATCGAGCCTGTGATCAAAGGCCTTGCGAGCGAGAGCCGCCTCTATCGCGGCGTGCTTTATGTCGGACTGATGATCCAGAATGGCCGCGCACGCGTCGTCGAGTTCAACGTCCGCTTCGGCGATCCCGAAGCCGAAGTAGTGATTCCGCTCATTGATGGAGATCTCGCAGAGATTCTGCTCGCCGCCGCCGAAGGACGCCTGAAGGATGTCCTTCCGATCAAACAATTTCCCGCAAGCGCTGTTACCGTAGTGATGGCGAGTCAGGGTTATCCCGAGAGTTATCAGACGGGCGAAGTCATCAGCGGACTCGAAGACTTCTCGCCCAAGCGCGAGATCGATGAGGGCACCGTCGTCTTCCACGGCGCGACCAAGCTGGACGATCGCGGGCGCTACCTCACCAGCGGCGGCCGCGTGCTCGCTGTGACGGCCATCGGCTTCGAGGACGATCTTAGAAAAACCATCGCGCAAGCCTACAACGCCGTCTCGCAAATCAGCTTCAACGGCGCGTATTACCGCAGCGATATAGGTGCGAAAGCGCTGCGGGCAGAAGCGACCGTCTGAACCTGGATTTGTGGGATGATTGGAAGTCCACGTGTATAGAATAAGCTGTTTTTTATACATGTCATGGCGGACATGTATAGGCATGATACACCAAAGGATGCGGTGCCGCTAAGAAAGGCTTTGGGTAAAATTTCCGCTATTTTACCCAGACCATCAAGGGTATGTGTAACCGTTACCCATACGAATCCGAGTGCAACTTTCTACCCGCACGGATGTTCGCAATACGGGTCAGACTTTCATTTATTGAGTACTACAATGAACCATTCCAAACTTCTCGTAGCAGCACTCCTGATCGTGCTCATCCAAAGTTGCCGGACCAGCACAGAGCCACCAGCGATCGCGCCTGGTTTCAGAGCTGCGATCAACGATACCGGATGGACCGCCGATCAAGCCTATGCGCGGGTGGAAGACACAGCGACGAACTGCATGGCGATCTATGGATTTACAACCGCTGGCGGAGCTATGAATCAAGCGATCTGGCTAAGTTGCGCGAAGAGTGTATCGGCAGGAGACACGGTTTCAGGCGGGGGCCTTTACACTATAGGACCAGCAACGAGGTACGACAGCTACCCTTTCCTGCCAGGAAACTTAGTGATTGTAAGCCGAACAGCGACCAACATCCAGGGCCGGTTCTCGTTCACGTCCGCATCTGGCCACAAAGGCAGTGGCCCGAAAGTAACGATCACGAAGGGCGAGTTCAATCTCGATATTACGAATTAGCTGCGAACCTCGCTGTAACAAAATCCCGAATCCGAGATTGTTACTAACGGCGTCCGACTCCGGGCACACGTTGGTTAGGTTCATCGCACGTGTTACTACAGTCCATTCCGGGCCGGGCGCCAAAACTTTCTGTTATTTCCCCGGCAGCTTCAGCTTCACCTTCACGTCACGGCCTTCGCGTTGGATGAACTCCGCGCCAAGTCGGATTCATGAACAATGCCGATTTCAGGCAATGATATACCCATTACATTTGGGGCCGGATGGAACGGGTATTATTGAGACAATTGCCATACGATGGCAGAAATGATTAGTATGAAGAACAAAGCCAAATAGGCCACAATTATCCATCCGAACGCTCGCGCAAGCCCCGAAAGCTCTTTCCGGGATGTCGGAGACTCGCGAAACTTATCCCAAAATTCAGAACCCAGTGAAACCATAATCAGAATAGTCTTATTTGCGCCGGGTCTTTGGCTTGCTTCCGGCCTTTTGCGTCTTCTCTTTTTCGAGTATAACGTCTAACTCGGCCCTCGTAAGAGAACCGAGTTTGTTTGTGAAGTTCTCAAAAATTCTTGTACTCTTCGCACTTTTATTCCGATTCGTTGTCGGATTTCGTTTGATCGCCGGACTCGCTAGTTAGACGGCGCTGTCGATCCTCCTCAAATAAATCCGCGAAAGATATTTCGTGGCCTCCTTGATTACGCTCTCAGAATCTTTAAGCAGCGATGTTCCGTTCCGCCCATAGTCCTATTTCCCGGGCAGCTTCAGCTTCACGTTTACATCGTGGCCTTCGCGTTGGACGTGGAAGGTGACGGTCTCGCCGGCGATGCGGTCGGCCAGCGTGCTCTGGAACTCCTGCGCGCCACGGACCTTCTCGTCGTCGATGGCGACAATCACATCACCAGCCTTGATTCCGGCCTTATCGGCTATGCTTTGCAGCGAGACGGTCCCGACGACGACGCCGACATCGTTCGTGATATGAAAGTATTCCTTCGACTCATCGGTCAGGTCGTACCACGCCATGCCGAGACCACGAAGGTCCACCGGTATCAGCTTCTCTCCAGCGCGCAGCCGCTTGACGACCTCACCGATCTTGTTGACCGGAATCGCAAAGCCAAGTCCGATCGAGCCGGCACCCTGGTTACTATTGGCAGTCGAGCGGATCACGGAGTTCATGCCGATGACCTCGCCGCTCGCGTTCAGCAGCGGCCCGCCGGAGTTGCCGCTCGAAATGGCTGCATCGGTCTGGATCATGTCGCGGTAATTACGCCCATCCTCCAGCCCCAAATTGACGCCGGTGTTGCTGATGACACCGACGGTCACAGTCGGCTTATCGTTGATGGAAAAAAGTCCGAACGGATTTCCCATCGCGATGGCCCACTCGCCAACGGCCAAATCGTTAGAGTTGCCGAATCTCAGATAGGGAAGGTTCGATTTGCCCTCGATCTTGAGTAGCGCGATGTCCGCCGTGTGATCCGTGCCAATAAGCTTGGCATCGTATTGCGAGCCGTCGGTCGTCGTTACGATGATCTTCGTCGCGTTACCGGCGACATGATCGTTTGTGAGAATGTAACCATCCGCCGAGATGATGAAGCCCGAGCCGAGCGCCTTGACCTGATACTTTTGTGTGCGCGTCGGGCCACCAAAACCAAATTGCCGCATCCACGGATCGTTGAACATCCCGAACGGGTCGAATTGCTGGTATTGGACTTCACGCGTCTCGGTCACATTGATACCAACGACAGCCGGGCTTGCCTTCGCGACGGCCACAGTGATCGCATTCCGCCGCCCGCCGGTAACGGTCTGGTTGACAGAATCGCGGTTCGTGCCATGCTGACCAACCGTAAAGACAGGGCTGGCATCGTTCGGATTGCTGGAGGCTAGCGAACCGGTGGCCGCTATCGGCGCTGCCAACGAGAAAAGGCTAAAGAGATGAATCAGGAGTATATGCATGCGTCTCATCTTAAACAAACTAAGCTTCGGACCGTAATCCGCCAAAAATCAAACGGATTTTATTCTTCTGAGTTTCGCTGCCTGACGAACGACCAAAATGGCCCGATGAGACGAGAGAGTATGATGAGCAGCGCCAGCGAAATCGAAAGAACGAGTTGCGCACCGAGTTGGCCATGACCAGAGAATGGGAGAGTGACTGAAGATATCAGGTTGACCGGAATGAGCAACAAAAGGATGATGGCCACGCACGTCGCCAGGACCGACGCGAAATGGACATTATCCTGCATCCGCCTTCCGAGCAAGTAAACCACTCCCCAGAGCACGACAACACCCGGAGAAACCAGAAGCAGCGCACCGGCAGCCGTCGCAAGGCCGCGCCCGCCTCGGAAGCCAAGCCACACCGGATAGCAATGGCCCAGAACGAGTGCTGGAATCAGGACGATGAGTGACGAGGAATCCCCAAGCAACTCAAAGATCAGAACCGGAAGAAATCCCTTCAGCATGTCGAGCGCGAGTACTGTGCGGCCAATGGACTTTTCGCCTGAGACTTCGAATGCGTTGAGCGCTCCGACATTACCGGAGCCATGCTTGCGAATATCAATCCCCGATTTCCGCCGCATGATGATGTAGGCGAACGGGATCGAGCCGATGAGGTAGCCAAGCAGGCCACCGAGCAGAAGCGATTCTGGCGTAAGCGCATTATGCATAAGCATCACAACTATTGAGTAAGAAGTAACGGAATTCTCTTCGCACTCGTTACCCGATACTCATTACAGAATGGAAGCAAATACCAAGACCAAAGAATTTCTTGCACTCGCCGCCCAAGCGGCGCGCGAGGCTGGCGATTATGCGTTTGCAATCAATCGCAGCGAGCTTCAGATCACGACGAAGACCAATGCGATGGACATCGTCACCGAAGTGGACAAGCGCAACGAAGATGTGATTCGCGCAACCGTTCTCGCTCGCTATCCCGACCACGAATTCCTTGGCGAAGAGTCTGCTGATACGTCGCCGAAATCCGACCGCAACGATATTGTCCGCTGGATCGTCGATCCGATCGATGGCACTGTGAACTACGCGCACGGGCTGCCGATCTGGTGCGTCTCGGTTGGCGTCGAAGTGAATGGCCGGGTTGAGTGCGGCGCGATCTACAATCCGAGCATTGGCGAGATGTTCACCGCGCAGCGCGGACATGGCTCGTATCTGAACGGCAAGCGCCTTCATGTTTCTTTGCAGACCAATCCGGCGCAGTCGCTCTTCGTAACGGGCTTCCCCTATAACGTCAATGAGGATCCGGAACACGTGATCGAGCAGTTCGTGAAGTTCTTGCGACAGGGGCTGCTCGTCCGCCGTTTGGGCAGTGCTGCACTCGATCTTGCGTATGTTGCCGCTGGCCGCTTCGATGGATTCTGGGAGATTGGCCTTTCGCCATGGGATACATCTGCGGGGCAGCTCATGGTTCGCGAAGCCGGTGGCCGCGTCACGCATTACGATGGCAGCGATTACAATGTGCATCGCAAGTCGATTGTCGCCACCAGCGGTGTGCACCACGAGATGATCATGCGTGTTATCAAAGAAGGGCAGACGCAGGCAAATCAGTAGCGCTGTCCACGTCCTGTTATCAACTATCCATTCTAACAGAGTATGAGTCTTACCATTGTCGCCATACTGCTCGGTATTGTTGAAGGCCTGACCGAATTCCTGCCGATCTCTTCAACCGGGCACCTCATCGTTGCCGATCGCGTCTTGAAGTTTCAGGAGCTGCTCGCCAGCGCGGACAAAGCTGAAATGTTCGAAATCGTCATTCAACTCGGCGCAGTCCTCGCGGTTGGATTCCTTTACCGCAGAAGGCTCATGTCAACGCTGTCAGCACGCACAGGAGCAAGCACCGGAGGACGCCTTCGGTTGAATCTTCTCCTCGCATTCCTTCCGGCGGCGATCATCGGATTCCTGACCCACCATTGGATCAAGGAGTATCTCTTCTCGCCTCTGACGGTCGGCATCACACTCTTTGTTGGCGGTATCATCATCATCCTGATCGAAAAGCGAACGAAGGAAGAACGCCGCGAAACAACGGTGGACACGATGACACCGAAAGACGCGCTCATCGTTGGCTTCGCACAATCGCTGTCGCTGATTCCCGGCACATCACGCGCAGCCGCAACAATCATGGGCGGAATGCTGCGCGGCGTCAAGCGTGCAGCCGCAACAGAGTTCTCATTCCTGCTCGCATTCCCGACGATGGTTGCGGCCAGCGTGTTCGAACTCGTCAAGTACCGCCACCTGCTCACAAGCGATGTGATCGGTATCGTCGCGATTGGCTTTATTACAGCCTTTGTCGTCGCGCTGGCCATCGTGGCCTGGTTCATTCGCTTCGTGCAGCGGCATCCTTTCACCGGCTTCGGCGTCTACCGGATCATCTTCGGCGCGCTTGTCATCGTGCTCGCAGTCTCCGGCTATCTTTCATAAGTCCCTGCTTAGGAGAGTTTAATTAGAAGAGGCGGGGAAATTCCCCGCCTCTTCTGTCTCAATACTATGAGTGAATCTTATCGCACCAGCACGATCTGGCGCGTCGTGATGAACTCGTGTCCACTTGCGTCGTGGCCTTCGGCGCGGACGTAGTACGTGCCACCAGAGATATTCTCCGGATTCCATTGCCACGGCCCCACTCCGCTATGCTGCGCGATCACATTGCCCAGCACATCGAGCACTTCATACGTGCTTGTCGATGCGCCGACAAGTTCAAGCGTTGCCATACCGCGCGCGGGATTCGGATAGATCCGAAGCTCGGCTTCGTTCGACGTGCTCACGCCAACGCCAGACTTCTGGATCACCGGCGAATGTCCCCGGACATACACATAGAACGACGTCAGCGCATGATCGATGTCAGCGACAAGCGTGTCGTAGTAAACCGTCCCTGAGGAATCGCCGTAGAAGTGGATTATCACGGAAATCTTCTTTCCCGGTGCGACCGTGTCGGGTGTCCCCGGAATCGTCTGCGCGATATAGAAGTGACTGGTGCTCGTGAGCCGAATGGTGTGGACGAGCAGGTTCGTGCTCGAGTTATTTACGAACTCGACGCGGAACGAGTGCCATCCGGAACTGCCGGAGAGATCCACCGTCGCTGTTCCGGTATCGTTGAAATTCACAGTCTGCGTATCGTTCGCGTATGCGGCCGAATATGCCGTGAACGATGCCACAGCCGTTTTGCAATGAGCCGTATCATTACTGGTGAAGTACCCGGTAATCGTCGCCGGGAAGGAATTGGATGTTCCGGCATACGGAATGAACGCGATCCACACACTATCGTACGCATGTGGCGCGATCGTATGCGGGAATGTGGAGGAATCCACGCGGTACGCCGCATCGCCCGAGCCGCTGATGTGCAACGCCGTAAGCGTCACCGTAGAGTCCAGACGATTCGCGATGAACACGTGGATGTAGCTCGTATCGCCAACCTCGGTGATATGCGAGGTCCCTGGATAGATATAGTAGCAGTCGATGAGACTCGAATCGACGGCTTTCGCCATCACCACTCGCGAGACGTAGCGCGTCTGGCTGTAGGCATCGTGATAATAAACGCGGAAGGTGTCGATGCGGTAGTTCGTGTCGTACGGCGCATGGAAGCAGAACGACCAGAACGCAGTGTCATGCGAGCCGAGTGTCATCGGAAAGCTGATGCTGCTGTCCAAAGTGAACACGCCTTGCGGATCGTGCGTCCAACCGGCGCTCACGATCGTATCGAGATCGTTGCCGGTGTTGATCAACCGCGTGCTCGTGCAACTCGTTGAACCCTCTTTTACCGGGGCTGTCCAGTATGGGCCGATCATGGAGAGGTAGCCATCCGGCGCCGGCGATGCGGCGCGCGCATAGACAACGCGCGAGATCGAGCGCGTGTGGCTGTAGGCGTCCCGATAAT
>JADGPZ010000173.1 GCA_017882165.1 Candidatus Kapaibacterium sp. | reverse complement strand
TCCAGCGACGGGCTGAAGAAGCCGCTGCGCACCAGCAGCCTGCGCGAGGCGTCGGGCAAGGCCCCCGGCGGCCAGTCCGGCCATCCAGGCAAGACGCTGCGCCGGGTGGCGGAACCCGATACGACAATCGATCATTTTCCGCCGTCATGCAGCCGGGACCTGGATACTCCTGGCAGAATTACAAACCACAGTACCCAAGCCAGTGGCCGAGCTTCGATTTGGGACCGATGGATCAGCATGGCACGCGAACGGCGATTTTCTCCAATATCTTCCGCACGGCACAGTTCTCGGAAGGTTCTGTGCCGATAAAATTCTATCTGACCGATGGTGACCGCTATCGCGATTCACTCATCGTGAATGTCCCCTTAACACGGGTGCCAGGCATGAGGCATCGGCTCACTGCGGGTCATGCAACGTGCGTAAAACAGGTTGACTCGAAGAACGGCTGGGCGGGGTTCGGATATTGGGAGAAGATTCACAATCCCGAGACCGGCAACGACACGATCTTTAAGATCACCCAGTTCGCACGGCGCAGGCTTTTTGGTCCGGTGGACTCCCGCTGGGATGTCTCGCCTACCGACATCCCTGCTGAAGTACCGGCGCTCTGCATCGAGGCAATCGACGATCAAACCGCGTGGTTCGGTGGCAAGGACGACATCAGCGGCCGTTCGCAAGTCATGGCGACAAATGATGGTGGCGCAAGCTGGAATACGACCGATGTGCCGGTTGCCCCACGCTCCATTCATTTTTCCAGTGCGACGAACGGATGGTTCATCAGCGATGCCATCAGCAAGAGCTTCCAGCTTTATCAATGGAATGACGCGACGCAAGCCTTCTCGAAGGCCACCGGCATTCCCTCCAAAGCCACAACCGAAAAGACGTTCTACAACGGTCTGTACTGGAATGGTACGCATGGCATCTTTGGCGGCGACGCGGGAGCCGTCTATTTCACGACGAATAGCGGACAAAGTTGGGTCGCGCAGTCCCTCGGAGGCACCGCGAAGCAGCACAATGTGATGTCCGTTGCATTCAGTAATAGTCAGAACATCGGCTTCGCAGCCGTGCGGCCTTATGGGACGGCTGCCGACAGCGCCGGACTTTTCGTCTGCACGGACAAACGAGGTTTCGGATGGACGAAAGTGCTGATGATCGATCCGAATACCGGTACGGAAGATCCAAACCGAATTCCATATTCCGTCGCGTTCAAACCAGGTACGGACACAGCGATCATCACGACCAATCAAGGCGTCTTTCTTGTCGGCCAGGCAACGCCAACGACCTATGGCTGGAGCTACTATCCGGCACCGTCGTCATGGGATCCGACTTTGAGCATGGTCAGCGCGGCTGGCAATCAGGGTTCATACACGATCAGCGCGATCAGCGATGCCTCGGGCATTATCGACTTTTCGACGGAGGCTGCCGCTGGTGTGCGCATGGAATCGAACGCGTCGCAACTCCGCATGATGGCATCGCCGAACCCAGCAACGGGCACGGCGCAGATCTACTTCTCGTTGCCAACGGACGAGGATGTGACGATTAAGCTTGTCGATGTTCTTGGCCGAACGGTCCGCGAAGTCTTCTCGGGCATCCTTGGCTCGGGCGATCATGCAATCCCGTTTGAAGCCGGTTCGCTGGCTGCCGGCGTCTACCATTGCGTGATAGAAACCGCTTCCGGCATGACGAGCCAAACCAGCATCGCGATCATGAGATAAGGATAAGGGATGAAGGATGGGGGATTGGTGTTTGCGCCTATCCTTCATCCTTTTCCTTCATCTTTTGTTACCAATTGTAGCGATTCTCGGCCGGCCAAATGTCGGCAAATCCACGCTCTTTAACCGACTTGTCGGTGAACGGCGTGCTATCACCGAGGCCACCAGCGGCGTCACGCGCGACCGCCACTACGCGCAGGCCGACTGGGCTGGCTTCACCTACGATCTCATCGATACCGGCGGAGTCGTCCCCGATTCCGAAGATATATTTGAGCGTGCCATTCGCGAGCAGGCACAGCTTGCCATCGAAGAGGCCGATGTCCTGATTTTCGTTGTAGATGTCACCAGCGGTGTTCATCCGCTGGACCAGGAAGTGGCCGAAATTCTCCGCAAAAGCGGAAAGCCTGTACTTCTCGCGGTCAACAAGACCGACAACCAGAAGCGCGCAGAGCTCGAAGCCTCCGAATTCTACTCGCTCGGTTTGGGTGAGCCAATTCCTGTCAGTGCGATCAATGGCCGTGGCGTTGGCGATTTTCTGGATATTGTCATTTCAAAGTTTCCGCCGATCGGGCCGGATCCCGAAGGGGAGCAGCCGATCAAGATTGCAATTCTTGGCAAGCCGAACGTCGGAAAGTCGAGTTATCTCAACTCGCTGCTCGGCTATGATCGCGCAATCGTCACGCCGATTGCCGGTACCACGCGCGACACGCTGCACACGACATACACCTACTACGGCTCGCCGATCACGCTCATCGACACCGCCGGACTTCGCCGCCGAAAATACATCTCCAGCACCATCGAAATGTACTCGACGATCCGCACCATGAAGGCGATCGAAGAGTGCGATGTCGCGCTGATATTGCTCGATGCCACGCAAGGCCTCGAAAGTCAGGACGCGAAGATCGTTAACGAAGTCATCGATGCCCGCAAGGGCGCGGTCCTCGTCGTCAACAAATGGGATCTGCTCGAAAAGGACACCATGACCTCCGCGCGCTTCGAGAAGTCGATCAAAGAGACATTCAGAACGTTCGATTATCTGCCCGTCGTCTTCATTAGCGCGCTCACCAAGCAGCGCCACACGAAGCCGATCGAACTCGCCCTCAAGGTCTTGACGGAGCGCAAGAAGCGCATCAATACCAACGAACTGAACACTGTCTTGCTCGAAGCCATCGAGCGGACGCCGCCACCGAACGTTCGCGGACACGACTTGCGCATCAACTATATCACGCAGGTCAAGATCGAGCCGCCGGTCTTCGCATTCTTCTCCAATTTCCCGGACGAAATCCCGGAGCACTACAAGCGATTCTTAGAGCGCACCCTCCGCGAAAAGTACGGCTTCGAAGGCACACCCGTCTCGTTCATCTTCCGGAAGAAGAGCTAATCTCCATTCTGTCATTCCCGCGAAAGTGGGGATCCAGGTTCTTTCCGCCAGTCCCAAGTAGTGCACCTGTTCTCACAGAATGCAGCCCAGTTCACCGAATCGGAATCGAAGCGAGGGTCTCCCTCTCATAATACTATAACACGGCCCGAGCTCTTGGCTGTTCCCGCGACATCATAAAATTATATACTCTGATGAAGATTTCAGAAATAATTCTTATGTCATACTTCATCTTTCATCTTTTTAGCGAAGAGACCCCCTTCCATCTATTACAACGTTGTTCGACCCTCCCGGCATCGCAAGTTTTCGATGAATTCTGAAAAATCGTGGCGGCCGGGTTTCCCGGCCCGGGGATGGTGGGGAAGACAATAACCGCTTGAAGGGAAGCTTCAAAGCCGGTGCTTCCAATAACCAGGCTTCCGTTCTTGCTGAATGATTGAGTGGAGGATGATTTCCGATTCCTCGATGAGATACAAAATGGAATAGGGAAATCGCCTCAGGAGCTTAACGCGAATCTCGCCCTCGAATTCCGGGAAGGTAAACGGGGAGTTGCGAATGGCCTCCAGAGCATGGTCGACTTCATCGGCAAAATCCGCAGCCGCCATCGGACTTTGCGCATCGTTCAAATAGTAGTCAAGAGCCTCACTGAAATCCGATTCAGCGACCGATAGCCACCGGACCTTCATTTGCGCTTGGATGCGGCTTCCATTATTCTCAATCTGGCCCGGGCCATCACGTCGTCGGAGTCGACCGTCGAGAGTTCTCCCCGGCGATACGCTTCGGTTCGCCGCCGAATTTCGGCCCGCCATGCCGCCTCATGCTCCGGTGACCCGGAAACATTCGTCAGAACCTCCTCGGCGAGTGAGATTTGACTCTCTCGATCGAGCGCAAGCACGTCCTCTCGCACCTCACTGAATACTCTATCCATAGTAAAAGAAACCGTGCAACATAATATGAAGTGCCCATCTGTGCCAAATGCTGTTTCGAGGTTAGCACCGTTTATAAGCCTCTGCCGCTCCACCCAAGAAATTCTCTTAACCTGACCTCGAAACTACCCTCAATACCAAGTGTTGTGATTTCTGGTATGATGGTAACGAAGTCCTGTCTTTTGTTCAGCATCGCTCTGGTGGGACTTTCCTCATGCACGACGAACTATCTCGTCGATCCCGTGCCGACACCGGTCTTCACGGGGCCGTGGCAAGGCAGTGTACAAGCGAACGTCACCACAGACAGCAAATACTGTTTTGAAGGTGAATGCTCGCTGCCGATGAATGGCGCAATTGTCGTGTCGCGTGAGTTCTGGCGGCAGGGGATCGATCAGGATCAGCAAATGACGAACATAGGGCTGGGCAGATTCTGGACTTCAGGGCATTCGTCCATCCTTTTGCTCGGCGGTTTCGGCGCTGGCTCTGCGCGGAGTGGACCGGACGATGTCATTAGTCTTCCTTTCATGGCTTACGATGTTGGCCGGCTCGACTCACGAAGTGACTTCCGAAAGTACTTCGCAGTCTTTGAGTACGGTGTTCTTGACACGCCGCTCGTTCCGTTTTCTCTAACCCCGGTCGGCGTGAGCTACGGTATTGCCAGCCGCATCGAATATCTCGACCGTTACAACTTCAGCCAGAGGGAAACCTCTTTCGGATCAACCAGCGACAGCACTCACTCTTATGTCGAAGACACCACGACGACGTACGACAATCTTCCAAAGCATTCCTGGAACATTGATCTCGTGGCTTTCTACGCGTTCGGTGTATCCGCGTTTGATCTTCCTTCGTTTCAGATTTATACTCAAGTGCTCATTCGTATTCCTCTCGGCGGGTATCAACTCTATATGGATCGCGCTGTAGCGACTGTAGGTGTGCAATTCTCGTTTTAGCTTCTCTGCACATTTCAATAGTAGCCTTCCAAAACGATTGTAATTTTGCGGCATGAGATTACGCCTTACTTCTCTCATTGCCGCCCTTCTTCTCGCGCCTGCGTTGCTTGCGGCGCAGAGCAAGCTGCCTGCGCCGAAGAAATACGCGTATCTCAAGATTCTCCACTTGCAGCAGAGTCCCGATCTCTGTCTGCCGACGTGCGTCGCGATGCTACTGAATTACTACGGCGACGAGAAGACGCAGTGGACGATCAAGCGGCTCTCCAACGAGAACAAGGACATCTTCAGCGCAACATCATTCGAGGAGATTCAGAACGGCATGAAGCCGCTCGGTTACACCTGGGACCGCTGGCAGTGGCCGGCGGATAGCATCGGATTCCTGAATGCCATCGATGCCGTCGAGCAATCGCTCGATGCCGGCAAGCCGGTGATACTCAGTGTTAACGTTGCCGTGCCGGCTTATGTGCATAAGGCTTATGCGCACGCGCTGCTGGTCTTCGGATACGATGCCGAAGAGCGCGAAGTATTCCTGATGGACCCCGCACGCCCGTTTCCCGGCAAGCGCCACGTCTCCTTCGACGAACTCCGCGAGATCTGGCGCGAAGGCCGTTCCTTCTACTCACTCTTCACTGCACCCGCCGGCGAGGTTCCGGTCGGGCATCCGAAGTAACTGAGCAGGATCTCCGCCCCACGCCGATTCCCGCAGCGGCGGGCGATGGGCGTGGGGCGGGCAAGCGTGGGCGCGAGCCGGGTTGCTCCTGCTCGTATGGCTAACCTCTCTCGCGCTGTTGTCGAATTACGGAGTCTCTCGTTTCCACGAACCCGACACGCCGCCACTCCATACAAAGCGAACGGACCGCGTCGGTTCGATGAGGCTGAATGAACTGGATGAGATCATAAGTCCCTGGGCATCCTCCGTTGTCACCATGAGCACCTGACCGTTCGGCGCGCCGCTCGGCAATGTCAGCGTCGCCGGAGCGCTCGTGCCATCATCCTGAACATCGACCACCGCGAACCCATAGGGTACTAGCACGCTGCCCGTCAAGCTCGTCCCGGATATCACGGTAGTATAGCTCAGGATAAAAGCTCCCGAGCCGAGAGTCGAGGGGGTCCGCCAGACCGGTGCGCCGCCTGCGCCTGTTGACGTCAGCACCTGGTTCGCCGTGCCAGTGCTTCCCGCCGGCATCAGCGCGCCTGAGAACTGGACGTTGCCAACGACATCGAGTTGCTGTGTTGGCACAGTGGTGCCAATGCCGACCTTAACCACATCGCCACCGGTCCCGCCGAGTACAAGGCAATTACTTGCGCCGACCTTTGCATTGTAGCCAATGGCCGTCGCATTCGTTAACCCATCCACACTCACATCCGCGCTAAAGCCCAACGCTGTATTAGCAAACCCGGTGACGTTGGTGGCGAGCGAAAAAGCTCCGCTCGCGGTGTTGCCGTCGCCCGTCGTATTGTGCAGGAGCGCCCATTTACCGCTCGCGGTGTTGCCAACGCCCGACGTGTTGTTGAAGAGCGCGTTCCCGCCGCTCGCGGTGTTGCCGGCGCCCGTCGTGTTGCTGAATAATACCTGATAGCCCATGCCGGTATTCTGATTGCCGTCGAATCCTATCATCCCCGAAGGCTGGTTGTTCACCCGGAATTGCAAGTTCTGCGCATCGGTCGTACCGATGAAATTCGTGCCGTAAGTCGTGCCGGCGTTGCCTGTAAGCCCCCAGCCCGATCCGCCTGCTGCCCATATCGGCGGAGAA
>JADGPZ010000172.1 GCA_017882165.1 Candidatus Kapaibacterium sp. | reverse complement strand
CGAGACCGCCTGCAAGTTGATGAAGAGTCCTTCGCGGCCGTTGTTATCGGGATAGAAGACGGGCCACACATGGGTTCTGAGCGCCGTGAGCGCATCGCTGCCGTTCATGGCCTCGTCGTGATACAGCCCGAGGGGAAGCGTATGAAGGCGGTAGAAGCGGAAAAAGGCGGAAAGTACAGCAAGTACGGCGAGGGACAACAGTGTACTGGCGCGGTTTCCGCGCCCGTTACTGTTGGGTCGAGTGAGTGCCATGAAGTAAGTTCCGAAACACCAACAGCCAAATACTCGTTACTCGGTACTCATCACTCGTTACTCATTCGTGCAGGAAGAAGAGATCTTAGGGAAAGCATACGACGGACGCCTGATGCGGCGCCTGCTGCGCTATTTGGCGCCGAGGCGCTGGCAGGTGGTGCTCGCCATCACCATCACGGTCGTCGTCTCCGCGCTTGGGCCCCTACGTCCCTATCTCACAATGCTCGCGATCGACAAGTACATCGCGAAGCACGACATGAATGGACTCTTGACCATCGTCGCGTATATCGTCGCGACGCTCGTCTTGCAGTCGATCGTCTTATATGCGCAAGCGCTGCTCACGGCATGGATCGGCCAGCAGACCGTGCTCGATCTCCGGCGGGAGCTGTTTGCGCATTTGCACACACTCGCGATGCGCTTCTTCGACCGCAACCCGGTGGGCCGGCTCGTCACACGCCTCACAAACGATGTCGAAGTCCTGAACGAGTTGTTTTCCTCCGGCATCATCATGATCGTGGCCGACGTGTTCGTCGTGCTCTGGATTTTCGTCTTCATGTTCGCGACGAGCTGGAAACTCTCGCTCGTCACACTCACCGTTTTTCCGCTCCTTCTGATCGCAACGTCGATCTTTCGCAAGAAAGCGCGCGAATCGTATCGAGAAGTCCGTCGGCTTGTCGCGCGATTGAATTCCTTCCTCAACGAGCACGTCGGCGGCATGATCACGGTACAGCTTTTCGGACGCGAAGCACACGCATTCCGGACGTTCGACAAAATCAACCGCGAACAGGCAGATGCGAATATCCGCAGCATCTTCTATTATGCTGTGTTCTATCCCGCCGTTGAATTTCTTTCATCGGTCGCGACGGCACTGATCGTCTGGTATGGCGGCTCGCTCGTGCTCGGATACAAAACAAATCCGACGGACGCGCTGACGATCGGCACGATCGTCGCATTCTATCAATATACCGAGCAGTTTTTCCGTCCCATTCGCGATCTGGCGGATAAGTACAATATCCTCCAATCCGCGATGGCCGCGAGCGAACGGATATTCAATCTGCTCGATGACAAGACGGTGCTTCCCCTGCCGACTGCCGCAAAAGCCATCGGGAAAGTGCGTGGTGAAGTCGAATTCCGCAACGTGTGGTTTGCATATAACAAGGAGGACTTCGTGCTGCGTGATGTGTCATTCCACATCAAGCCGGGTCAGACCGCCGCCTTCGTCGGTGCGACGGGCGCTGGCAAAACCTCGATCACGAATCTTATCACGCGGCTCTACGATTTCCAGAAGGGGCAAATCCTCATCGACGGCGTAGATATTCGCGAACTCGACCCGCGCGATCTCCGCCGGAACATGGCCATCGTCTTGCAGGATGTTTTCCTCTTCAGCGCCGATATTGCGACGAATATCAGCCTTGGCAATCCGGACATATCGCAAGCCACCATCGAGCAGGCCGCGCGGAATGTTGGCGCGGGTGATTTCATTTCGCGGCTTCCGCAAGGGTTCAACTCGCAAGTCAAGGAGCGCGGCGCAATCTTGTCGGTCGGCGAGAAGCAACTGATTTCATTCGCGCGCGCGCTGGCCTACGATCCGAGCATTCTGATATTGGATGAAGCGACCTCCTCCATCGACACCGAAAGCGAGCAGATGATCGCGCGCGCCACACAAACGCTATTGCGGGGGCGAACCTCGATCGTCATCGCACATCGCCTCTCGACCATCCAGCGCGCCGACGCGATCATCGTCATGCACCACGGCGAAATCCGCGAGCGCGGCACCCACGATGAACTCCTCCGCATGGGCGGCATCTACCGCACGCTCTATGAACTCCAGTACAAGGAGCAGGCCGTGGCGCAAGCGGCATAGACTTTCAGGATGCATGGGCGAGTGGTCCCTATTCCGCGAGATAAACTTTCGCTGCCAAGTCCGGGTTGGGCTATTGTAATGACGAATGGACTTATTACTTCCGATCCCAAGATCATGATAGGCAAGCCTATCATCGCGGGCACGCGCATCACTGTTGAGTTAATCCTTGAAAAGCTGATGTCCGGCGATTCCATTGCAGACATCCTCGATGCTTACCCTCATCTCACGAGGCAAGGCATCGAGGCGGCCATTGAGTTTGCCAGAGAAAGTGTTGCGGATCTCTCCGTCTATCCGGTCCCTGTTGCGGCGTGAAGATTGTTGCGGACGAGAACGTCGATCGCCGCGTGATCGATTGGCTTCAGGCCGTAGGGCATCACGTCATCAGTATCTCGCGAGAGAATCCTTCAATTATTGATTCCGAGGTGCTCGCTATTGCCAACCGGGAGCGCGCCTTGCTCATCACGGAAGATAAGGATTTCGGGGAATTAGTATTTCACAAGAAGCAATCGCACTTAGCATATTGCTGGTGCGACTCGAAGGAGTTTCCCGAGATGACCGTGTTCGAATGGTCTGCGATCTTATCAAAGAACGAGGAATCGAACTGGCTAAATCATTCTCAGTCCTGACGCCCGGCTCGGTTCGCATTAGGTCGAGCGAGTAAGTCTTTTCTCATTCCAGCTTCGCCAGCTCGCTCTTCGCAAGCCGGATAACTTCCGGCGGCATCCGTCCCGCACGGCGCATGGAGTCAGCGATGCGGACGGCTTCGGCGAAGGCATCGCGCGCATCGAAGGGTTTCTCGATTGCGAGGAACATCTTGCCGATGTTGTAATATGCCACGACGAGATTCGAATCGCCGTGCATTTGTTTGTACAGGACTTCCAATGCGTCGGCATATCGGCCACGACGAAAATACGCGATGGATAAGTTGCTCAGTACGGAGTCGTCCTCCGGGACATGAAGCAGGTATTTGTCGTAATACTTCACAGCCGTGCGATACTCTCCAAGAGAGAAGAAGATATCGCCGTACTGTTTCAAACGCGCGGTGCTGTCGTCCGGGATGCTCGTGGTATCGGCCTTCGATGTATCGACAAACATCGGCTCGACATGCCGGTAACGCGCGATGACGTCCTTGATCGGATTGATGGGATTCGGCTGGACTATCAATAATTCGTAGGTCACGATGCCGATTGTACCCACGACCATCACGGCGATGATCCTGTTCAGATACTTCTTCCACTTTCGGTCCCAGGGGCTTCGGGGTCGCTGCTCTTTCGGCGTGTATCGCGTGACCGGTTTGAATCGTGGATTATTCCGCAGTTCTTCCAGCCGCTTGGTGGAGAGAAATTCCTGAACTCCAAGCTGCGCGCGGTGTTCCTCACGCTTGACCGGATCGAAGAGGACACACTTCGCATCGTTGAGCGCCTGCATGCGCCGCGAGTTCTCGGGATCGCCGGGATTGGAATCAGGGTGGTAGCTCTTCGCAAGCCTGCGGTATGCCTGCCGGATCTCTTTGTCCGAGGCACTTGGCGTTAGCCCAAGGACTGCAAAATAATCAATCAGCGTAATCCAGGTTCTTTCTTCGCCGCAATCCGCACTTTCGCCCGGTCGCGGGATTCACGTGCCCGATCGTAGTCGATGGTGCCATCGACCGCATGCTGCAATCGCTCTTCTGCGCGCTGGAGGGAGCGCTCGGCACGGGCGAGATCGATCTGCGAAGGCTTGTCGGCCGAGCTGGCAAGGACCGTCGCCTCATTCTCGTGGAATTCGAGGAATCCACCGCCGAGCACGAAATTCTCCTCTCCCTGACTCTTGCCTTTCCCAAAACGATAGCGGAATATGCCGGGCACGAGCGCCGAAACGATCGGCGTGTGGTTCAGCAGGATCGTGAACGGTCCGAGCGTGCCGGGCGCAGTGAGTTCATCGACCTCACCTTCGAAAATGGTGCGGTCGGGGGTGACGAGTTGGAGCTTAAGTGTCTTAGCCAAACCTGTAGAATAATGATTTGAGAATTCCTGCTCGGAAACCACCATTCCTGGCTCCTAATTCCTGATGCCCCAGAACAGGTCGGGCTATTAGAGAATCTTTAGAGTGCCGCCTTGTTTTAGAAACAGTTATCATCCATTTGTGAAATGGCCCTCCATCTTCTCTTCATTACAGCGCTTACTATAGCTGCAATTCTCGTCGTTCAGATCATCTTTGCTGAGTCTGTCCGAGGGAAGGGACTGTCTGAGCGGATGGGAACAGCCATGGCCCGAGGGTTCTCAACCGGGATGGGGATCGTATGGGCAATGAGCGACGAGAAGTTGTTCTCGCTATCATCGGTGTTTACTCAGCATGGGCTTGGCGCGACGGTCACAAAGTACGTTGTTGAAGTCTGCTACATGCTGATCACGATGGCGTTAGGGTCGACCCTCTGGTTACTTGTGCGGAGACGCTACTCTCAAGTCTTCCCCAGCCACGATTAACGATGGACATCCTACTGATAATCGCTGGCCCTGTGGTCGCGATCCTCATCGTCGAGATCATCGGGTTCGCCATGTTCCGGGGTAGGAAGGTATCGAATAGGCAGGGCTGGGGGTCTGCTGGCGGGTTCTCGGCTGCGATGGGGATCATGGTGGCGCGCGATGACCGGAAGCTTCTCGGTCTCGCCGGATTCCTGAAAGACGCAGGTTTTGGAAGCGGGTTCGCGAACCTTACATCCGACCTTATCTATATCTCACTTGCCTTCGCGTTTTCCTATCTCGTTTGGATGGCTTTGAGCAAGATGTTCTCCCGAAGGATTATTACTCTTGACTGACTCGAACCTTGCCCGAACGCCATCGTGAAGAATCTTATACGCCTGGTGCACCAGAATAAGCAAGAACCAAATGGAGAGCACTACTTTCACCACGCGCAGATTTTGTGCGGCCGCATGACTTGAGTGCAGAATCGCTCGCGGATCCGTCAGGATGTCCCAGCTATTGAACCGCGCCACGCGACCAAGATAGATGCCGATCGAAGAGACGAGCGGAATGGCAAGCAGACCCACTCGATAACCAACTCTTCCCAATCGCATCCGCAACGCAAACAGCAACCGGTCGGTCGTAAACGAATAGCAGAGTAATCCAAACAGTACGAACGCGAAATAGATCGGGAATTCCGTCGCCAGCAGTTTCCAAAGCGACAGATCGGACCGGCGAACGGTCTCGAGAAAATGGATCACATCAGTTGCCACATACGGCGCGTTGGGCAGGAGCACAAGCACAAGCCCAAGTTCGAAGCCAAAGGTTGCGCTTCGGAGCGCCCGCAGGGGCTGATCCTCGCGCTTGAAAAAGATCACAGCCAGCAGCGCCGGAAGAATGGCGAGAAAGCCGTTCCAGATCATCCAGCCAAACGTACCCAGGTCCAGAAGGTACTGGCGGAGGATGTCAATCACTGATTGATGAGGCATTGCGGCACTTACGGGAGGGGAGCGGTAAAGGTTCGTCAGTCGCGAGGAGTCGCGGTCGGTAGTGGTGCCTTCGTCTTTATCCCAAGTAATCCCTCGAGCCGCGTGTAGAGCGCATGGAATCGCTCACCCGGACGTGGTGCCTTCAGGAACGGGGCCTCCACAAAACGATAAATGATTGCAATAACCGGAATTGACAGAATGAGCACAATCGTCCGCAAGCCAAACGGCAGCACCGCGCCCGGTAGCGTCTTGATCCACGGATTCGCGAACCACGAAAGCTGCGCGTGGAAGAGATAAAGCGAGTAGCTGATCGTGCCGATCCAGACCAGACGCTTGTAGCTCTGAGTAACGAGTAACGAGTGATGAGTAGTCCTCGCGGAAGCGGGGAGCGATTTGCGAGGCACAATCGCGGCAGCGATAGCGAAGGCAAATCCAAGTCCAAACAAAATATCCGTCAGCGACCAGAGCCGCTCATCGAGCGAGGAGAGTATCGCCGAAAAAAGCACTACCATCGATGCGAGCGCAAGTGGCACTCTGCGGCTCTTCGTATGTCCGCCGCGCACGTACCACTCCGCGAGCCAGGCACCGAAAAGCCACTCCGGCATCCGCGCCAGGACGAATCCCATCATCGCATAGGGACCTGTCCATGAAATGCTGATGAGCTGATGGTGAAACACATCAAGCGAGAGGATGCGCCAGCCGATCGAAATCACCGTGAGCACCGCAACCGCCCGTGTCACACCCATCTTGTAAAAGCAATAGAGAAAAAGCGGATAGAGCAAGTAAAGTTGAAACTCCAGCGCCAGCGACCAATACACATGCACGATGCTATAGAAATACCGGTCGAAATAGCCATGCATCAGCGTGAGGTGCGAGATGAGATCGCCAAAATTGTGCGAGGGCGCCTCGGTGCTTGGCGTGGGGTACACGATCATGAGCAGCAGGAACGTCCCGATCACCGAAACGGCATACGCCGGATACAGCCGCCACAACCGCCGCAGGTAAAACGAACGTGCATTGAATGCATACCCTGTAGCGCGACCGTCCCCGGTTGCGCCCCGCTTCCGTGCAAAGGGGAGGTGAATGCAAAACCCACTCAGCACCAGAAACAGACTCACCCCGAGATACCCCCAACGGAGCGGCGAAACGAGATACGCAAACCACCCAGCATCCGGCGTGTACGGCACAACGCCGAGTGATGGAAACGG
>JADGPZ010000171.1 GCA_017882165.1 Candidatus Kapaibacterium sp. | reverse complement strand
GGCAGGTGGTGATCGAGAAACTTGTCCAGCTTCTCCATCAGATCGACCGCTACATAAATGATGATGAAGCCGACGATCCCGACCAGCGTCGCAAGAAAGAACTGCTTGAGGACATAGACATCCAGCAGTTTGAACAGACGTAGCCGCGAGGATGATCGATCATTCTCGCGTGACTTTTCGGCCCCTCGTGTCGTTTCCGTACCTTGCACCATGCTCAACGAAGAACACACGCCAGCCTCGGATAATCACTCGGGTGTGGATGACCGATCATCCATGATCGAGCATACTACGAACATCCGCGTCCGCTACGCCGATACGGACCAGATGGGGCTGGTCTATTACGGGAAATACTTCGAGTATTTTGAGGTGGCCCGAACCGAGATGCTCAGGGCGTGCGGCCTACCGTATGCGGAGATTGAGCGCGCCGGATATGGCCTGCCCGTCCGCGATGCCTCGGCCCGATATTATCGCGGCGCGACATACGACGATCTGCTCCGCGTTACGGCATGTCTGAAAGCGGAACACTCGTCGAGACTCGAGATTTCATACACCATCCGTCTCGATCCGACGGACGAGTTGGTGGCCGAAGGCGCGACGACGCTGGTTTTCGTCTCCAAAGCCACCGGCCGGCCCACAAAGCCACCGGAGATCTATCGCGAAGCACTCGAACGGTTTGCAGGTCAGACTCCAGCACTTTAGCACAATAGCACTTCCATTTTGCATAAACTTAGCGACATCGAGCGGCAACGCGTCCGCATTGCACTTGTCGAGGATCTCGGCAAAGGCGACGTAACCTCACAAGCGACTGTGGACGAGGACGCCCAGGGCAGCGGTGAGTTCATCGCAAAGGCCGACGGCGTCCTTGCCGGACTCGACATTGCCCGCGAAGCATTTCTTCTCCACGAGGTGCAACATGGGATTACATCGCCCATATTCGAATTTAAGGAAATCGTCCGCGATGGCGCGCCTGTGAAGAAAGGGGAGAGGATCGCGACCGTCCGCGCGAATTTGAGGACGCTGCTGGCGGCTGAGCGGGTCTCGCTCAACCTCTTGCAGCGCATGTCGGGCATCGCAACGATGACCAACACCTTCGTGGAGGCCGTGCGCGGCACCGGCGCGGTTATCCTCGATACGCGCAAGACGGCCCCGCTACTGCGGCCATTCGACCGCTATGCTGTTCGACTTGGTGGCGGCACGAACCATCGCGCGTCACTCTCTGCAATGGTGCTGGTCAAGGACAACCATATCGCCGCCAATCGCGGCGATGTCCGCGCCGTGATCGAACATCTGCGCGAGTACTTCGCAGATCCGGCTCACGAGCGCGTACCGATCGAAATCGAAGTCACATCGCTCGATCAGTTTAGGATTGTGCTGGAGCACGGCAGGGGCATTGTCAATCGCGTGATGTTCGATAATTTCGAATTGGGATTGATGCATGAAGGTGTGCGACTAAATAATGGCACGTTCGAGACGGAAGCCTCCGGCGGCATCACGCTCACGACGGTCCGCACGGTTGCCGAGACCGGCGTAAACTTCATCTCGGTTGGCGCACTTACTCACTCGGTTATCGGCCTCGACATATCGTTTGAGGTTCATTGGGACGACCCATCATCCACTGTGGATGACCGAGATAGCACTGCGGCCTAAGGTTATGCGAACAGCACTTTGCGGTGTCGTAGTTTTGTGTTCGACGTGGATGATCGGCCATTCATTAGAAGCAGATGCGCAACCCGTGGTCTCGATTTATCGGGCACCGTGGTACGAACTGAAAGTGGATTCGACCTCGATCCAGTTTAATTGGAAAAATGACGGGCCGGTCATCGGCGAAGTGTGGATGGGGACCGATACGAACCATATGGTCATGGTTCGCTCGATTGGGTCTGCATCAAGCGACCGACGTCCGATCGTAAGCTCCCTCACGCCAGCCACGATGTATTTCGTCAAGCTGGTCTCCACGTATTTCGGCACATCGGACACGGTTCGCTTCTGGACCTCGACCGCTTCAGACTACCGCTCCACCGGCACGATTGAAGTCTATTTCAATCGGAACGTGGATACAACGACCTATCCGCTCCTGCCCCATGCTCATAGCAATGCGGATTTTATGGCGCTGCTCCACACGCGCATTCTGAACGCAAAGAACGCAATCGATCTGGCGCTCTACAGTTTCGACGATCGCGTGGGTGATACCGTAGCCGTCTGGCTGATTGCCGCAAAGGCGCGCGGCGTCGCGATTCGCTTCATCATGGATAGCGCCGCCGCGAAGAAGTCCCAGGCTTACCAAGCGTTGCGAGCCGTAGGTATTCCCGCCATCACAAATGGCTTCGGCGCAAGCGGGCACTCCTGGAGCAATATCCATCACAACAAATTTATCGTCTTCGATGGCCGCCGAAAGGACACGCTCAATGATGGCGCGAACGCATGGGTGCAGACTGGCTCATGGAACCTGACCGATCAGCAAACACGGACCGATTTCCAGAATCTGGTGTACGTGCAGGACCTCGCACTTGCTCGCGCATACGAGCGGGAGTTTGAAGAGGAATGGGGGTCCTCAACAGACTTGCCAGACTCCTCTAATTCTCGATTCTCGACACACAAGACGGACAATACGCCACACTCCTTCAAGATCGGCGGTCGGGAAGTGCATCTGTTCTTTTCGCCGGATGGTAGCATTCCCAAGGCGATCGACACGCTGGTCGCTGCGGCCTCGGGTTCTGTCTTCCTTTCGATGTACGATTTTACGTCACAGGACCTTGCGAGCACGCTTATCAATGCCCACGCGCGCGGCGTTGGGATTCACGGCATTGTCGGGATGGGAGGAACATCGGACAAAACTTCGACTCTCGCTTCGGCCGGCCTCGATCTCATCCATTTCTCAGACTACCTTAAGTTCGACACGCTCTTTCATCATAAGTATTGCATTCTCAATCCAAACACCGCGAATGGCTGGGTATTGACCGGCTCCTTCAACTGGACGCACGCGGCGGATTCGCTGAATAACGAGAACGTCCTCTTCATCCGCGACCGCGATATTTCCGCGCAGTACTTCGAAGAGTGGCTCGCCCGCTATCACGAAAATGGTGGAAGTCAAACCATTGTGCTACCTGCCGCGAAAGTCGAAACTCATTTGTCTCACGTTAGCTCGTTCACAGCTGCACCCAATCCCGTTCAAGATCATGTGACACTGACCTGGCAGCAGAGCAACTACGGTCCCGCCAGAGTGACGGTGTTTGATCTGCTGGGCAACCGGATCGAGCGGCGCGAGATCGCCGGAGAACCAGGATTGAACTGCACCACACTCACGCTCTCCCATCCTCCGGGCAATTATCTCCTGCGGCTGGACCACGATGGACGTTCGGAATCCTCGCTCTGCACGATTGTTCGCTGACCGTCGATGATCAAAGTTCTCATACTCGAAGACGAACGCAAGGTCGCTCGGTTCATTCAGAAGGGCCTTGCAGCCGAAGGGATGGATACCGCGATTGCCGAGACCGTCGAAGAAGCATTGCGGCTTTGCTCTGAGCGAACGTTCGATGTCTGTACCGTCGATCTTTCGCTCCCCGATGCGGATGGCATCGAGTTCGTACGCGCCGTCTGGCAAACCGGAGACTGTCGCACTCTCGTACTTACGGCTCGCGGGCGACTGGAAGATAGGCTGGCAGGATTCGCAGCAGGTGCCGACGATTACTTGCCCAAGCCGTTTGCCTTCGATGAACTCATCGCTCGCATCCGAGCACTGGCTCGAAGGAGCGATTCCACCATGCCCCAGACGACGCTCGCATATGCGGATATCGAGATGGACCTTGTGAATCATCGCGTCAAACGAGGCGGGCAACCGATCGAGTTGACACAACGGGAGTTCACGCTGCTCGAATTATTCTTGAGAAATCCCGATCGATTGCTGACGCGCGCGAAGATCGGCGAGGCGGCGTGGAACGAGCAGTTCGATCGCGGGTCTAATGTCATCGAAGTGTATGTAATGTACCTGAGAAAGAAACTGGATCAGTACGGCGGGCCGTCGCTGCTGCATACCGTGCGCGGCGCGGGATACCGGCTGAGCGAAACCCCGGACGGTCAATGAACCTGCTTCCCAAAAGTTTACGGACGAGAACGGTTCTTCTCGTTGCGCTTGCATTCATCCTCTTCTTGACATTCTTCTTCCTGTCGAGTTTTCTCTCGATCCGCAATTCGCTGTTGCTCCGCGCCGACGGTGAAGTTGCCGGTCAACTCCGGGCGGTTGCCGCTCAACTTCGCCCCGGTATGACTGAATCAGAGATTGCCAGGATTGTTGCTCCGCACAGTTCAATCGGGGAATCGCGACTTCACTGCGTCATCTTCGAGCGCCGCCGCGATTCCGTCATCCGGCTCTATCCTTCACGGAGCATCGAGAAGGGGTTAGGAGATGTGACGGATAAAATTGTGCAGTCTGCGGGGGCGCAGGTTCCGACCGTCACGGGCTCCGACGGCAAACGCGTTATTATGGTTTCGTCCGATGGCTTTGTGGTCGCTGCCGCCTACGACACCATTGCAATCGACGAGGCCGAGGATTCGATCGTGCAGGTATTTGCCTATTATCTGCTTGCTGGGCTTGTCATCGCGGCACTTGTCGGTGTTCTGATTTCGCGTATTCTTGCTCGCCCCATCGGCGTGCTTGCCGCCTCGGCCCGGGAGATCGTCCGCCGTCCAGAACCGGATCATGCACGCCTTCCGGTCTCTGCGCGCATATCCGAAGTTGCTGAGCTTGCAACGGCAATTAACAATCTCCTGGATGCTCGTGAGCGATCGGTCGAACACATGCGCAATTTCGCGGCTGATGCGGCCCACGAGCTTCGGACGCCATTGTCTGTCCTCAAAGGAGAGATCGAAGTCGAACTGAAAATACTCCCTGAGGACGATGAGCGGGGTGAATTGCTCCGCAGCAATTTGGAAGAGATCGACCGGTTGATCGCGATTGTGCAGGATCTCCTCGAACTTGCGGAGATCGAGCAAGAGGAGCCGGATGCGGTGAACTCCGTTTGCTCGTTACGCTCCGCCGTTGAATACGCTGTCGGGCGGCTCGTGCCGCTTGCGAACGACCGGGGCATTCACATCCAGACTCCGAAGCAAGACGTTCTCGTCGCGGCAAGCGAAGAACGGATGACGCGCCTCATATACAATCTTCTTCTCAACGCGGTACAGCACTCCGGCACTGCAACGGAGATTACGGTTCGATTGCTACTCTCCGATACACAGTGTATGTTGGAGGTTGAGGACTATGGTGTCGGCATCCCAAGAGACCGGTTGGCCCACCTCTTTGACCGCTTCTTTCGAGCATCACCAAGGGTTTCAACCAAGCGGCGCGGCGCCGGGCTCGGCCTTGCAATCGCCAAGTCCATTGCAGACCGGTACGGATTTCGATTATTGGTTCGGAGCGAGGAGGGCAGCGGAACGACTGTTTCGGTGTCGATTCCCGCAACCTCCGTGATTGGATAAGAGAATTCTCATACGTTTCTTATTGCATTCTTATCCTGTGTTCCGTAATTTGCAATTAGCGAGTGGTCTGCCAAGGTACGAATGGGGGAGGGTGGATGACCGATCATCCACCAGCACCCTGGTAGATCCTCTCGCTGTTTTACCCAGAGTAAATGTGTGCCAATCCGCTCCTACTGACCAAACACAATACATGACCAATTCCAAGTCAATCTGTGCCGGTATCATCTTCGTTCTTCTCCTAAGCGCTCCGCTCGTTGCGTCAGCCACGGGTAGCATCCATGGCACGGTCACGGGTGCTGGCGCGCCGGTCGTTGGGGCGTCAGTCCAACTTGTTGAACTGGGACGTACAGCGCACACCGGTTCAGGAGGCGAGTTTCTCTTCTCGGGTGTTCCATCGGGTACGTACCACGTCTTCGTCCGAATGCTTGGGTATGCATCGGCAACCCGTGCTGTCACACTTGGTGACACGGATGTCATGCTCAGGTTCGCGCTGAAGGAGTCCGCATTGCCGGGTGAGGAGATCGTGGTATCTGCGGTTCCGTATGCGCGGAGCACGAACGAGCAATATCAGTCGGTGGCAACGATCCCGATGGAGGAGCTACATGAAGCCTCCGGTGCAAGCTTTGCGGAGGAGATCGCGGACCTTCCGGGCGTCTCTGTTCGGTGGAATGGGTCAGCGCCTTCGCGTCCCGTGCTGCGCGGCCTGACAGATAACGATGTGCTGGTAACGGAGAATGGTCTTCGGACGGGCGATATCTCGACGTTCGATCCGGCGCACGCAGTGCCGATCGAGCCGGAGGCGGTCGAGCGTGTGGATGTCATTCGTGGCCCGGCGAGCGTGATGTTCGGCCCGAACGCGGTTGGCGGTGTGGTGAACGTCATCACCGATCTGATTCCCTCGGCCTCCAGCACACCAATAACTGGCCGCGCCTCCCTGATGGGCAACTCGGTGAGCGATCTCTACTCCGGATACCTCACGACGACATGGAGCGATGGTTCGTCCGCGTTCAAGATCGCCGCCGGAGGGTTGCACTCGCAGGACATCAGCATTCCGAGCGGCTTTTACTCCGATCCGGCGACGGATCCAGTGCAAGGTTATAACCTGAGCAAGATTCCGCAATCGTTCGACCGCACGTCCGAGGAAGCGATTGGTTATTCGTATCAAGGCCAGTTTGGCACGATCGGCATTGGCGCGAAGCACTATGCGATGAACTGGGGCATTCCCGGCGATCCGCTGGATACGTTCTATGTCAATGGTGTTGGCGCGGTGAATCCGCTCTTCTCCCGCATTCAGA
>JADGPZ010000064.1 GCA_017882165.1 Candidatus Kapaibacterium sp. | reverse complement strand
CCGCCGCGAGTCGCACGGTTACGTCACGCGTTTTGCCGGTTGGATCGACCCAGTCGCCGGTCTTGAATCCAGCAAATGCTGGCATCAATGACTGCGCCGTTTGTCCGACGGTCAGGCCCATCGTTCCGATAAGTCCGCGCCGCAAATTGACTTCGATCTCCGGCTTCTGCCCTTTCGTAGAGAGCCCGACATCCACCGCTCCTTTCGTATGACGGAATACCTCCTGGACCATATCGGCGGCCTGATTCATGCTCGCGTCGTTCGTGCCACGGATCTGGAGTTGGATTTCCTTTTGCACCCCGCCAAAGCTGATCGAGAACACGTAAGTTTTCACGCCACCCACCGTTGCCACTTCGCTACGAAGCAGTGCCGCGAAGTCCTGAGCTGCGATGTGCCGGTCTTTTTTTGGGACGAGCTTCACGTAGATGCTGGCGGCCGTCACGTCTCCCGATCCCGAAGAAGTCCCAAACATCGTGGTCGTGCTTCCGATCGTCGTGTACGTGTATGGCACCTCCTTGTGCGACCGGATGATCGTGGTCACTTCCTCGCACTTCTCCCTCGTGTATTTAAGGCTCGATCCGGGAGGCGCTTCGATCGAAAGCATGAGTTCCGAGCGGTCGCTGGTCGGCTGAAAGCCGCTGCCGCCGAAGTTCCATTGGATGAAGATCGCCCCGAAGAAGACAACGATGACCAGCCCGACCATGGACCACCGGTGATCCAGCGCCCATCCCACAACGGTGCGATATCCATCGGCTTTCCGATTGAACCAATTATTGAACCGATCGAGCACTCGGGAGAGCCAGTTGCGCCGTTCGTGGGCTTCCGTTTGCGGATCGGGCCAATACGCCGAGAGCATCGGGTCGAGCGAAAAACTGACGAAGAGCGAGACCATCACCGCGCATGCGATCGTCAGCGCGAATGGCTTGAAAAACTGCCCTGACATGCCACCCATGAACCCCACGGGCACAAAAACCGCAACGATGGAAAACGTTGTGGCTGCGACGGCAAGCCCAATCTCGTTGGTGCCGGTGTGCGAGGCCGTCACGTGGTCCTCGCCCATCTCGATGTGACGCACGATATTTTCGCGCACGACGATCGCATCGTCGATCAGAATGCCAATGGCGAGCGAAATGCCCATGAGCGACATCGTGTTCAGCGTAAACCCGGCGGCCATCACTGCGATGAAGGCAGCGAGCACCGAGACGGGCAGCGCAAGGCCCGTGATCACTGTGGACCGCCAGGAATTCAGAAACAGAAATACCACAAGCACCGTCAGGCCAGCGCCTTCGAGGAGCGTCTCCTTTACATTGTCGACCGATCGCGTGACACGGTCGCCCGCATCCCGTATGACCGTGAGCGTTGTTCCTGGCGGCAGTCTCTTCTTAATGTCCTCAATCGCCGCCTTGACGTTGTTCGAGACCGTCGCGGTGCTGGCGCCTTTCGCCTTTGTGACATCGAGTCCCACAGCTTCGACGCCGTTGAAGATGGCGAGCGATCGCGCCTCTTTGGCCGTGTCCAACACATCGGCCACGTCGGAAAGCCGCACTACTTGTCCGTTCCTGTTCGCGACCGGCACCATCTTGAACTGCTCGGGATCCTCGATGCGCCCTTGAAGTCGAATGGACTGCTCCTGCGTGGCGCTCTGGAGCGCGCCGACCGGTGTGGCTAGGTTCTGGCCTTGCAGGGCCTGCGCGACCTGCGCAACGCTCACGTTGTTCCCTTCAAGGTCATTCGGGCGAAGATTGACGGCGATCTCACGCTTGACAGCGCCCGAGATTGTCACTTGAGCGACGCCATTGATCGCCCGGATTTCCTTCGTAATGCCGGGATCGGCCATCGAGGTCAGATCGGCGGGCGACATGCCCGGCGAACGCAGGATGACCGAGACGATCGGCATGTCATCCGGATCGAACCTCTTCAGGATCGGAGGCTTCATCTCCAGCGGCAGATCGTTCTGAATACCACTGATGGCATCGCGAACGTCCTGCATCGCCTGATCGGCATTCTTCGAGAAGAGAAATTGGCAGGTGATAATCGCGAATCCGTCCATCGACTTCGAGTTCATCACGTCGAGTCCGCCGATCGAGCCGAAGGCCTCTTCCATTCGGTCAACCACTTCTCGCTCGACTTGCTCCGGGGAGGCGCCCGGATAGGGCACGGCGACGAAGACCAGGGGGCTCGCAATGTCGGGCAATTCGTCAATCTGAAGATTCCGGAGTGCAAAGATGCCAAAAACGACGAGCGCCAGCATCGTCGTTATCGTGACGACGGGACGTTTGATCGCAAAGTCTGAGATGAACATGGGAAGTGCTAAGGTGCGGAAGTGCTAACGGGCTGACCTTATGACTTTGGCTGCAGGACTTTGACGTGCGTACCGAGCGTGATGTCCCGAGCGGGGCCGCGCAGGACCGTGTCGCCCGCGGTCAGGCCCGACGTAATCTCTATCCGATTGCTTTCCTCATCGAGCATGCCAAGTGCGACCGTCACACGCTGCACGACTCCTTGCACGAGCTTGATGACGGCAGGTGTAATCGTCTTGCGATCGATGGCATCCACGGGCAACGTGAGCGCGTTCTTCTGCTCGCTGGCAATGCGCCCTTCGGCGTAGAGCCCGCCAACCAACGCATGACCGGTGTTCGGTATCTCCGCGTAGATCCGGACTTGCCGCGTCATTGGATCGGCAGACGGATTGATGCGCGTGATCGTGCCGACAAATTGCCGGCCGGGATAGCCGGTTACGCTGAAATGTATTTGAAGCCCGATATGTACCAGCGCGATCGCGTTTGCCGGGACGGTACCCTGGAGTTCGAGCGTCGAAGGATCGACGATCGTGAACATCGCCGCTCCGGGTTGCACGACATCTCCCGCAGCAACGCCCTTTTCACTGACGGCACCGGAGAATGGCGCGCGCACCGTGGCAAACCCGAGCTGCTTCTGCGCATTCGCAATTTGCATCCTCGCTTGAGCGAGGGCGGCCTCGGCGGCAATCGTTGTACGGCGTGCGAGATCGACCGATTGCTCGCTAACGGCACCGGCCTTGATCAGCTTATCCTGCCGATCCTGCTCCCGCTTGGCGACTTCGAGATTATTCTCCGCGCTCGTGATGGCGTTCTTCGCACTTTGGACCGCCTCCGTAAGTGCGCCATTGTCGATCTGGGCGAGGATTTCTCCCTCCTTCACATTGCGCCCCTGATCCACAACGACCTTGAGCACCGAGCCCGGAATCTGTGCGCGGACGACCGCCTGATCGCGCGGAACCAGCGTGCCGGAAATGCTCGGGCCGCTTTCGATCGTGCCTTCCGCAGCGATGGCATAGCCATCCGAACCGAGCTGCACCGCCGATGGCGGCGGCGGCGGCGCGGCTTTCTTACACGCTGCGAACGAAAAGATCGTTAGCACGACAAGATAAGAGATGTATTTCATTGTCCTGATTGCGAAGCCGGTGCTCCCATCTGCGATGATGATGGAGCACTAATCGATTGTGGTGAAGATGCTGAAGATTGCGGCATGCTCGCGGGTTGCGAGGGAGCGGACATCTGCGATGGGCTCACCGGCAAGTCCTTCAGCAATGCAAGCTTTGCGCGGGCGACCTGATAGTTGCGGACGGCCCGCGCCCAGTTCGCGCGCGCTTGTTCCTCCTGGAGCCTTGCGTCGTCAAGCTCCAGTTCGGTCGAGATGCCCTGTGTAAAGCGGAGTCGCGCGATCTCGTAGGCGCGGGCCGCTTCGGAGGCCGTGCTGGCCGTCGAACGGAGATTTGCTTTCGCCGTCGAGAGCGCATCGAGCGAGGTACGCGCGTCCATCGCGGCGGCCTCGCGGGCTTGCTCGAGCCGTCCGTCCGCCTGCTCGCGCGCGGCGCGCGCTTGATCGATATTGCCGCCGATGTTTCCCCCCGTATACAGCGGCACCGAAATGTTAAGCGCGGCGGTCCAGTTCGTCAGCCATTCGTTGTTGTTCGGAAAGAAGTTATCCGGATAGCCGACGGGCGAATACGAGGAGCTGATCGAAATCTGCGGCCAGCGCGCCGCCTCCGCGATGCGGATTTGCGCGTCGCTCGCAGAAATATTCTCCTTTGCTTGCCGGACAGGCGCGCGCGCGTCCTGGGAAGTATCGCTCTCAGAAGCAAATCGCGCCAGCGAATCAACGACCGGCGTCGTCAGTGTGAGCGAATCGTCGAGCGAATAATTTAGTAATTGTTTGAGCCGGTAATAAGCTTGAGCGCGGTCGTTCTGGCTTTGCAGCAGCGCTGGAATTTGATTGTCGCGCGCAACTTTTGCTCGCAACGCATCGAACTCCGCTTTCTCGCCCACCTCATACGCGAGTTGCACTTGCTTATAGACATCTTCCGCTTGCTTGAGTGCGTCCTGAGAGATTTGGACCAGCGTGTCCGACAGCTCCGCATCGTAGTAGCTCTGCGTGACGCTCAGCGCCACTTGAGCTTCCGCTGCGGTAAGATCAATATCGGCGGAGCGTTTCCGCGCAAGCGCCGCATCGCGTTGTGCCAGCAGCCGGCCGCCGGTAAAGATGTTCTGCGAAGCGCTGAGACCGAGCGTCCAGGAGTTCGGTTTGCCGAATGGAAAACTCGAAAACATCGCCGCCAGCGCCTTCGAAATCTGCGACGTGTCAGATGAACCGCTCGAAAGGTTGCCGTACTGAGACTTCAGCGTCCTGGTGTAATTCGCCGAGGCGGAAACCTGGGGCAGCATGCCACTCGTGGCGCTCTCCACACTCCCTTCGGCGCTGCGGACACCCGCCTCCGCGATCTGGACCTCCTCGCCACGGTGGAGCGCGGCGTTAATTGCATCGTCGAGCGATAGCGCATGGCGATTCACCTGCGCGTGGAGCGCGCACGGTGAAGCGGCAATCAGCGCGAGGAGAGCGATTCGAAAGAGCTGACGAGCCAAATTCATCCGGTCGTTGACGAATGAGAGATGAGATTATTGCACGGATTAACAGTGTGAGGTTGCCCCTGTTTCGGCGGGCATTAACAGCGATAACGGCTAAAGTTGTTGCAACGAATTGGGGCGCGTCGCCCCGGCGTTCGTATTTTTGTTCATGCGTCTTCAACTCATCGGCTCGATTCTTTGCATCGGCACCATCGGTGCCGGCTCCGCACTCCACGCCCAGACTGCCGCAACGAGCATTCCGTATTTCCAGCAGGGCGTTCACTACACCCTGAACGCGACGTTCCAGGACGACTATGCTTCGCCCGCGATCGAGGGCCAGGGGACGCTCGATTACACCAACAACTCGCCCGACACACTGCACGAGTTTTACTTCCACCTCTACTGGAATCTGTTCCGAAACGGCAGCTACGGCGAGGCCGCGCCGAACCGCGATCACTCGCCGGACTCCAAGTACGGTAGGGGAGGGATTGACATCGTCTCACTCTCTGTCGCCGGAGTATCCACGCAGTTCTCGGTGGACAATACGATCATGCACGTTGTGTTGGCAGAGCCGCTCCTGCCTGGGGCAACGCGGAAGATTGGCTTCGACTGGCACGCGATCCTTCCAAATTACGGCATACGCTCCACCTGGGGCTGGCACGATAGCGGCGCGCGCAATTTTTCGACCGCGCAATGGTATCCGCAGGTCTGCGTGTACGATAACCACGGCTGGCATCCCGATCAGTACATTGGGATGGGCGAGTTCTATACCGATTACGGTTCATTCGATGTCTCGCTCACGATGCCGAAGCGCATTACTACGGTTGTTACCACTGGCGTCCAGACGAATGCGAAGGAAACCCTTCCGGACTCGGTTAATCAGCATCTCGATTTCGCGCGATCGCATCCCGATTCCATCGTTCACATTGCCGACTGTTCGGGGTTTCGGTACAGCACAATCACAAAGGACGCTGCCACGCGTACGTGGAAATTTCACGCCGATTCCGTGCGCGATTTTGCCTGGTGTGCGGACGAGGCCTACATCTGGGATGCCGTCTTCGATGGCGGCGTCATGCACCATGCAGTTTACTGGAACATGTCGCGCGAGTTCTGGAGCAAGGAAGCGGCGAAGATCGTGCTGATCACCGAGCAGACGAACTCTGCCTTCGCGGGTAAGTACGCCTACCCCAACATGATCCTCTGCGAGACGTACGAAGGCGGTATGGAGTATCCGGGCATCGTCTTCGTCGGCCCCTCCGAGCATGAATCCACCAACCACTGGCCGCAGAACACGATGATGCACGAACTCGGCCACGAGTGGTACCCGATGATGATGGGCTCCAACGAGACCGACTACGGCTACATGGACGAAGGTTTTAATACCTTCATTACAACATTCGTCCACGAGAAGTACTTTGGGCGGTGGAACAACACGTATGGTCCGGGGCTCGGATTCAACGATGACGAGCGCACGAGAAACTATAGCGGTGCGCTGATGCAGCAGCTCTCGGGCAATCAGGAGCCAAGCGAGCAAAAGGCGGATGTCTATCTCGGCTATCACGACTATGCCGTTGCGACATATCCGCATACGTCCACCGTCTTCTTCATGCTCCGCTACACGATGGGCGAGAAGGCGTTCGATGACTTCATGCATCTCTACTATCAGCGGTGGCGCTTCAAGCATCCGTATCCCGATGACTTGCTGAATGCCGCCGAAGACATCGAGCGCACCGAAGGTGACACGAACCGCGTCCGTGCGCGTGGCGATCTCCGCTGGTTCTTCGATGAGTGGTTCAACAAGACGTGGAAGCTGGATTATGCGATCTCGCGATTCAAAGTCAATGGCAATACGGTGAAGATCACAATTGCGAAGAAAGAGCGAGCCGTGATGCCGATCGACATCGTCTTTACGTTTGAGGATGGCACAACGGAGCTGAGATGGATTCCTGTCGATGATTGGCTGCGCACTGTGGCGGATAAGAGGACGTATGAGTATACGTTCTCGAAGAAGCCGATTTATGCGGAGATCAATCCATCGCGTGAGTTGCTGGATGTGAACCGTTTGAACAATACCAGTAATGGCCTCCCAGATATCGAGTTGGATCTGATTCCCAAGATATTTGGCGATGTCAAGCCAATCGATCGGTATGCAATTCGCTTGGCTCCCTTCGTTGCGCCACTCTCCGCAGACTTCTCAAGTGGTTGGACGGTCGGGTATACCTTTCTTGGAAGTTATCTCGATCGTACCGACCGGATAGCACTTGGTGCGCGATGGGACTTACCAAACGGAAGCCCATCTCCCAAGCAAGGCCTTTCGATGCAGTATCACACCGTTTTGGACAGGCTTTCACCTTGGACTGATCTCGATGTCGTGGTAATCGGCGAGGATTACACGGCCTTTGCTGGGATCTCTATCAGCCAGGTAGTCACAGAGCCGGGGAGTATGATCCCAAGGCACATCTTTAACGCAGGGTATGGGTTCTCCTCGTTTAGTGGAATTGAATGGCCTGTCATGGTCAACACAATGTCCGGTGAACCATTTCCCTTGCTCGAAAGCGTACCACTCAATCGCGGTTTCGTTGGTTATACCCTGAACCTTCCTGGCGCGTATAATTCATTCGTGTTCAATGCCCAAGCCGAGGACGGCCTCGGCGATCCGCGCACGACATACACGAAGATTGCTGGACTCATCATGGACCGTGAACGTCTCACCTCCGACTGGTCTGCCCTCGTCCGGCTTTTCGGCGGCAGCATGCAGCCGATTGGCGGTTCGATCCCTTCTCAGACAATGTTCCAGCTCGCAAGTCCGAGCGATCTCGATCATATGACCGATCTTTATGGCTCAAACTTTGGCTCGGGCGTGCGGGATAAGATTCGCAACGCGACGCTCGGTGGTCCGCTGGTGCGTGGGTATTTAGGACACGGGAATACTACTGGCCGGGAAGCGGCGAGCGGGACGTTTGAACTCGCAAATCAATCGCTCTTTCCTTTTGGACTCCTGCGAGAGATTCCGTATCTCGGCAACATCTTCAAGCCGTTTGGTCTGGTGCTCTTCGCGGATGCGGGAGTCGTTACGGATCGATTGAATGCGGGCACGTATCGCGATGAGCTAAAGAGCGATCTCGGCGTTGGCCTGCGATTAGACGGTCTTTATGGCAGGGAAGGCCGCTCGCTCGACATCGATCTCGAACGGGCGAATGTGCAGATCGACTTTCCGATTTATCTCGATAAGCCGCCTGTGGGCGAGAGTAAGTTCGCCTTTCGCGTCGTCGGGATGGTGCGGCAGGAGTTTTGAGCTTACCACCGGTAGCCGCAGCCTTTAGGTTGCGTGGTTCCAATGGCGAGTGCTCTTCCAATTGAACAACGCAGCCTAAAGGCTGCGGCTACCGTTCTTACCGTGCGTAGAAACTCTGCGAGAGATTCGTCAGAATTGTCGGCAGGATGCCAAGGATTGAGATGCCGACAGTAGCGATCGCGAGCGCGGCCCACGCGCTAATAGTCCCGACGCCAGAGATGGCAAGTGTGCCGCCTGTACCAGCAGCGAGCCCTGCTTCGCCTTCCTCCGCATCGCGGAAGTACATGACCACCATAATGCGAAGGTAGAAGAATACCGAAATGAGCGTGGCGATCATTCCGAGGATCGCGAACAAGGTCAGTCCGCTGCTGATCGCGGCGGTGAAGACGTAATACTTTCCGAAGAACCCACCGAATGGCGGGATGCCGGTGAGCGAGAGCATCATGACCGACATGATCGCCGCAATCCAAGGGCGGCGTCTTCCAAGTCCAGCGTAGTCGTTCAGTTCGAGTCCTTTGCCGTTGTCGTGCTCCAGCATCGCGACGACGCCGAAGGCGCCCATCTGCATGAAGGTATAAACGGTGAGATAGATCGTAACGGCCGTCGCGCCCTGCCGCGACATTGCGGCCACGCCAAGCAGCATGTATCCGGCGTGCGCGATGCTCGAATAGGCGAGCATCCGCTTGATGTTCGTCTGCGAGAGCGCGGTGATGTTACCGTAGAACATCGAGCCGAGCGCCAAGATACCGAGCACCATCTGCATCTTGTGAAATGCCGCCGGGTCGTTCGCAATCGGCGCCATTGCAATGTTGATGATGAGCACGAGTGCAGCAAATGCTCCGGCCTTACCAGCAGTGGAGAAGAATGCCGCGACGACGGTCGGCGAACCATCGTACACGTCCGGCGCCCACTGGTGGAATGGGAAAGCCGCAATCTTGAAGCAGAATCCGACGAGCAGCATCCCAATGCCCATCCAGAACATCGGGCTTGTCAGCGCGTTGTGTGCGGCAGCAGGGATTGATAGCGCGGCTGTGATCGCATCGAGATTCGTCGTGGCGAATGTGCCATAGAGCAGCGCGATGCCATAGAGGAAGAATCCGGTCGAAAACGCGCCGAGCAGGAAATACTTGAGCGCCGCCTCGTTCGACTCGCGACGTTTGCGGAAAAGACCCGCAAGCACATAGAACGCGATGGACATCGTTTCGAGGCCGAGGAAGGTCACGATCAGATCGTTGCCACTGGCAAGCATGATCATGCCACACGCCGAGAAGAGTACCAGCGCGCTGAATTCGCCGATCAATACTTCCTCATCCTTCAGGTATCGCTCGGCGAGCAGAACTGCCATAATGACGCCGACCGAAAACAGCACCGAATAATAATTCGCCCAGCCGTTATTCAGGATCATGCCGTTGAAGATGCGGCCGGTGTTATCCAGATTGATAATCCCCGTTGCGGCAGCGGCGATCGCACCCAGGAGGGTGAGGTAAAGCGGCGTGCGCGATGGCACCTTCTCGAAGGCGTCCACCATCAGCACAACCAAACCTGTCCCGGCAAGGATCAGGAGCGGCATCACACCATAAAAATCTCGTGCGCTAACTTGAAATGGCATCATGTCTAAATCTCTAACGTACCGTCATTGCGAGCGAAGCGAAGCAATCCCGCTCTCGACAGCCTTGGATTCCACGACGAGATTGCTTCGTCGCTCCTTCGTCACTCCTCGCAATGACGAGCTAACCACCGCCGTTGTGTCGCCAGTCTTCAGCTTCAAAAGATCGTCCGAAATCTTGTACATCGTCTTCTCACTCATCTGCATGAAGTTCATCGGTTGCAAGCCAATCCACAGCATGAATGCGACCATCGGCACCACGGCCACGAGTTCGCGCCATGAGAGATCAAGCGTTGCGTGAGCAAGCGGGGACGCTTGCTCTACATGATCGTGGCCATGCGTGGCGGGTGCCGCACCCTTCGGCAGCCCGAAGACAAAGCGCTGGTACATCCAGAGCAGATAGATCGCAGCCAGGATCACGCCCGATGCGCTCCAGACGGCATACGACCAGGTGTTCAGCACCGGCGAGTAATACGCGCCCATCATCGTGAGATATTCGCCGATAAATCCGTTGAGTCCCGGAAGTCCGACGCTCGACATAACGGCAATGCCAAAGAACGCGGCGAAGAGCGGTACGGTCTTGGCGAGTCCGCCGTACTCCGAAATCTCGCGCGTATGCCGACGGTCGTACATCATGCCGAACATCAGGAAGAGCATGCCTGTCGAGAGACCGTGATTGATCATCTGGACGAGCGCGCCCTGCAAGCCTTCGCGCGTCATCGAAAAAATGCCGAGCACGATAAAGCCCATGTGCGCGACCGATGAGTAGGCAATGAGGCGCTTCACATCGGTCTGCACCATCGAGACGAGAGCGCCGTAGATAATGCCAATCACGCCCAGCACGCAGAAAAGGGTGGAGTAATCGAAACTCGCTTGCGGGAAGAGTCCGAGGCAGAACCGGATGAGGCCATACGTCCCCATCTTGAGCAGCACGCCCGCCAGGATGACGGAGCCAGCCGTCGGCGCTTCGGTGTGCGCATCCGGTAGCCATGTATGGAGCGGGAAAATCGGCACCTTGATCGCAAAACTCAGTGCGAAGGCGAGGAAGAGGTAATGCTGGATGTCGATCGGAAGCTGCCCAGCGACGGCATAGAGCTTTGTAATATCGGTCGTGAAGTGACCAGTCACACGGCCCGCCTCAATGCCGAGCCAGATGATCGCGACGAGCATCAGCAGCGAGCCGGCCATCGTGTAAATGAAGAACTTGACCGCCGCGTAAATCCGCCGCTTGCCGCCCCAGACACCGATGATGAAGTACATCGGGATCAGGATCACTTCCCAGAATACGTAGAAGAGGAAAAGATCGAGCGAGCAGAACACGCCGATCATGCCCGCTTCGAGCACCATCATGAGCGCCATGAAGCCCGGCACGGCCTTCGTGACGGAATTCCACGTGCCGATCAGCGTGATGATCGTGAGGAAGGTCGTCAGCAGAATGAGGAACATCGACATGCCATCGATGCCGACGAAATAGGTGAAGGCAAGCCCCGGCGTGACGACCCACGGCAACTGCTCGGTGAGCTGATAGCCCGCGACGTTCGGATTGAAATTGGAATACACGAAGAGCGAGATCACGAACGTGATGACGCTCGTGATGAGCGCGATCCATTTCGCGGCTTCGGCCTTCCGCGCGAGTAGCGCGCCAACAGCGCCAACGAGCGGGAAAAAGATTAAGAGTGATAACATATTAGAACATCACCAAATATCCTACGAGCACGAACAGCCCGACGACGATCAGCACCGCGTAATTCTGCACGATTCCCGTTTGAATGCGGCGGATCACGCCGGAGCCGATCTCCGTGATGTGCGCCAGGCCATTGATGATGCCATCGATGACCCGCACGTCCACGATCTTATACAGGAAGCTGTTGCTCACATTGTAGATGGGCTGGATGACGGTCTTGTCGTACAGCTCATCGACGTAAAACTTGTTGTGCATGAGTTGATAGGCCGCGCCGAGCTGGGCTTCGTCTTTGGCGAGTGTCACGCGGCGTTTGTAGAAGCGCATGGCAAGGAGAATTCCGCTTGCTGCGATGACAACCGAGACAGCCATGAGCGCCCATTCGAGTCCCGCACCTTCGGCGGCACCGGCTACCTTCGAAATTTCTTCGCCCTTCGAGACGACCGGCTCAAGCCATGTCTCAAACCAATTGCCTGCGCCGAATACCGCCGGCATTCCGAAGAACCCGGCGACAATAGCAAGCCCCGCAAGCACCACGAGCGGCAGCCACATCTTCCAATCGACTTCGTGCGGCTCGTGATGATCCGTGTCGAAGCGCTCCTTGCCATAAAATGTGAGATAGACCGCACGGAACATATAGAATGCGGTCATGATCGCTGCGATCGCGCCGATAAGCCAGAGCACGACGGAGCCTCGGCTGAATGCCTGCCAGAGAATTTCGTCCTTCGAGAAGAATCCCGCAAACGGCGGAATGCCAGCAATCGCGAGCGTTGCGATGAAGAACGTCCAGAACGTGATTGGCAGATATTTCTTAAGTCCGCCCATCTTCTGCATGTCCTGCTCGTGGTGCATCGCATGGATGACCGCACCGGAGCCGAGGAAGAGGCAAGCCTTGAAGAATGCGTGCGTTACGACATGGAATACACCGGCAGTGAATGCCCCGACACCAAGCGCCAGGAACATATAGCCAAGCTGCGAGACGGTTGAGTAGGCCAGTACCTTCTTGATGTCGTTCTGGAAGATGCCGATCATTGCGGCAAAGATTGCTGTGGCAGCGCCAACTCCGGCAACCACCGAAAGCGTCGTTGGCGAAAGTGCGAAGAGAATGTTCGAGCGCGCAACCAAGAAGATGCCGCTCGTTACCATCGTCGCGGCATGGATGAGCGCGCTGACGGGTGTCGGACCGGCCATGGCATCCGGAAGCCAGACGTATAATGGAATTTGTGCGCTCTTCCCGGTACAGCCAAGGAAAAGCATGAGCGTGATGATCGTTGCAATCGGCGCGCCAACGGTGAGCGTGGCTGCAAGTCCCGCATGATGAACGCCATCGACGATGTTACCGCCGGAGCCGAGAATGTCGAGGTAGTTCAGCGTCTTGAACTGCCAGAGCATGGCTCCCATCGCAACGAGGAATCCGAAATCACCAATGCGATTGACGATAAACGCTTTCTTCGCGGCGTCGCCATTCTTCTTCTCGTCATACCAGAAGCCGATGAGCAAATAGCTGCAAAGTCCCACGCCCTCCCAGCCGACGAATGTGAGCAGGAAGTTATCCGCCATGACGAGCTGGAGCATCATGACGATGAAGAGGTTCATATAGACGAAGAAGCGCCAATAGCCGCGGTCGCCCTTCATGTAGCTGATGCTGTAGAGGTGGATCAGCGCGCCCACGCCCGTGATGACGAGCATGAAGACGATTGAAAGCTGATCGATCAGGTAGGAAATGCCGACGTTGACGCGCCCGACGTTGATCCAGTCGAGCCAGTGGAAGTGGATGGCGCGCTGCTCGGCCGGCCACCCGAGCATGTTCGTAAAAATGCCGAGCGTGACGAGAAAGCTGATAAAGACCGCGCCTGTCGCGATCCAGCCAGCAGTCTCCCCTCGCATCCGCGAGCCGAACGCAAGATTGAAGAGGAGCGCCACAATGGGCGCGAGTACGATGATCGGAATAAAATCGCTCACGTTTCGAGTAAAGAGAACTTTGTCCTACAAAAATACGACGAGAAATGCCCAGTTCGGCTGAGTGCTCAAAATCGCAAGTTCAGGCCGAAGTCTAAAAAAATGGAATGATAAGTTCCGCTCGCGCCATCCACGAAATATTGCTTTGATGCCTGTGCGTATTGCAGCGCGATATACGAAATATCGCCAGCCCAGCCGACGCCACCGCCGAGAACAGGAAAGCGATTCGAAAAGAGTTGATAGCTCAGGTTGTTGTTCGAGGTCTGTGATCCGAACGTATCAACCTCGATCTGACCGTATCCCATTGAACCCTGAACGAACCAATGGTCCTTGAAAAAATATCGCGCCGCAATACTTTGCGACGTAACATCGGTAAACAGACTTGGAATGCCAAGATCGGCCAGGGGATTGTTCACATTATAGCTCGGATCGTCCTGCGCGAGATAAAAGACTTCCACCGTTTTATAGAGGTCCACGCCAAAGCCACCCTGAAATTTGGTGAAGAACTCCGGCAATGGCCCCGCGAGCGCGGCTTCTCCCGGTAAAAAGAATATGCGTAACCACATTCCGAAGCCGCCGAGCAACAGCAGTTCCGGCCGTTTCTTGCCGGCGGATTCGCCAAGCCAATTCGAACTCGAAAGCGAAAAATCTTTCCCGGTGGAGTCAGGATGGACATATACCGGAGTGTAGGAATACCACCATTGGCTCATATCATCGATCGCGAAGCCCGGTCCCATACTGAAAAGATCGAGGAGTACCCAGGGACTCACACGTCGTGCGAGCCCGACGGTATGATGAACGCCGCCATAGGATATCACAAGGGAATCATCACGGCCGTTCTCCGGAAACACGCGTGCACCTTCGTCGTCGGGAATAAGATGCACGGCCTGCCCATGAGTATTTCTGACATTGATCTGTGAGGGTCCAACAATTTGAACCGATGGGGGATCGGATCGAATAATCGAGGCGCAACCGGAACTAATGAAACCCGCGGCCATCATGAGCGGGACACTGCGACGAATTACCATTTCAAAATATTCACCTTCGCCACATCCACGGTCTGCTTGTTTCGGAAGAGCGCGATGATGATCGCGAGCCCCACTGCGGCTTCGGCCGCAGCAACAGTCATGACGAAGAAGACGAGGATCTGGCCGGTCTGGTCGCCTAAAAATTGTGAGAACGCGATAAGCGTTAGGTTCACGGCGTTCAGCATCAGCTCGACGCACATGAAGACAATGATCGCGTTGCGGCGAATGAGAACCCCGACTGTCCCGATCGCGAACAGGATGGCCGATACCGCGAGATAATGACTGAGTGGTGCCATCAGGTGAGTTTCTTCTTCGCCAAGATGATTGCTCCGACCGCCGCCGAGATCAGAATGAGGGAGGCCATCTCGAACGGGAATGAATATGCAGTGTATAGCGTGCGGCCGATCCCTTCGGTGGTTCCGAGCGCCGCGGCGTTGGCGCTGATCGCCTTCGGCAGCCGGTCGTCGGAAAGATAGATCACAGCCAGTATTTGTGCCAGTACGCCGAGCACCGCAAGGATGCCGGCCATCGCCTTCCAATTCCGCGTGATGTGAATATCCTCGCTCTCCAAATTCAGCAGCATGATGACGAAGAGCACCAGCACCATGATCGCGCCGGCATAGACGGCGACCTGCACGACCGCGAGGAATTGCGCGCTCAGCGTCAGGTAGATCGCGGCGAGAAAGCAAAACGTGAGGACGAGCATGAGCGCGCTCACGACGGCGGATTTCCGCGTGATCGTCAGAAGCGCGAAGATGATCGCGCCCGCGCTCAGAACGTAAAATGCAACTTCATTGAGGCCCATTTCAAACTTAGCTGTGTCTCGTGGATGATCGGTCAGCCACTTAAGTCCTGCAAATTTACGAAGACCAGCGGGCAATCCCGCAAGAATGGCTACTTGAAGTAAACAAGCAGGCCCAGCGAGGGCAGCGGAAGGATGTCGCCGCCCGGCTCAAATAGCGTTACCATGAGGTCCATCGACATGCCGACGCTCTTGCTGAAAGGCATCTCGTAGCCAATCCCCGCGCCAAATCGATTTGGTGAAGCGAGTTCGTTCCGGCCGTTCCCCTGATAGTAATACCCTCCGCCCAAGACTGCATACAGCCGGTTCTCGCTCAACGAAAGGTCGAATTGGAATTCAAGGCCTGCGTCGTAGAGCAGCACGTCGCCAGACTTAATGATCCCGCCCGCGAGCTGATAGGCGAACGGAATACTGCCAAAGTGCTGACGAAATGCCAGCCCCATTCCAGAGCAGACGCTCCCGGCGAGTCCGACGCCAAAGACATTGGACTCGAACGCGGCGCGTGTGCCGGCCTCATTACTGGTCTGTGCGGTTTGGGCGACCGATGAGGCCGTCGAAAGTAGGCCGCAGGCTATGATAAGTCCGATAGGACCGATCGGTCCGATACGACCTATGAATCGTTTTTTGCTCATGGCCAGATTCTGGTTAGTGTTCGTGGAAACGGGATTGCCTCGCGGATGTGATCGAGATCGCAGACCCACATGACGAGGCGTTCGAGTCCCAGCCCGAAGCCAGCATGCGGCACGGAGCCATACCGCCGGAGATCGAGATACCACTCGAAAGCCGCTTTTGGGAGCTGGTGCTCCTCGATTCGCTTCAAAAGCTCATCGAGATTGTCCTCGCGCTGCGATCCTCCGATAATCTCGCCAAATTCCGGGAAGAGCACATCCATTGCGAGCGCCTTGTCCGGCTCGTTTGGGTCGCGCTTCATGTAGAAGGCCTTGACGGAGGCCGGATAGTGGTGGACGATGACCGGTGCATCGTAGAGCGAGGTCAGAGCAACTTCATCGTAGGCGCCAAAATCATCGCCATACTCGAATCGCTTGAAGGTCGGCGGTAATTCCTCGCCGGAAGCCAACTTGTCGTCCCAATACTTATAGAGAATCTTCGCGGCCTCATCATAGTGCATCCGTTCGAACGGCTTCATCACACGCTGGCAACGCTCGACAAGACGGCCTGAGCCATCATCGAGTATTGCAAGTTCGCTCTGACGTTCTTCCAGAACCCGGCCCACGATATAGTGCACAAACTCTTCGGCAAGCTGCATACCGCCTTCCAAATCCATGAAGGCGACTTCCGGCTCGACCATCCAGAATTCGTTCAAGTGGCGCTTCGTCTTGGATCGCTCGGCGCGAAAGGTTGGGCCGAACACATAGACCTTGCCAAAGGCCATCGCGCCGGCCTCGCCATAAAGCTGGCCCGATTGCGAGAGATAGGCCATGCCCTCTTCGAAGTATTTCGTCTCGAAGAGCGTGCTGGTGCCTTCAGCGGCGTTTGGGGTCAGGATTGGCGAGTCGAAGCAAAGAAAATCGCGCTCATGGAAGAAATTGCGGATCGCAACGATAAGCGTGTCCCGAATTCGCATCGTTGCCCATGGGCGCGACGAGCGAAGCCAGAGGTGCCGGTGCTCCATGAGATATTCGACGCCATGCTCTTTTGGCGTGATGGGATACTCCGCAGCTTTTGCACCAAGTTCAATGCTGGAAACGAACAATTCATATCCACCCGGCGCCTTGTCCGTTGCCTGCACTTTGCCGGTGACGGCAAAGGCCGATTCCTGCGAGAGTTCATCGCATGCAGCGTATGTCGCTGCATCGACGGCATTTTTCATCACGACGCATTGGCAGTGTCCCGTGCCATCACGCAGGATAAGAAATTGGATTTTGCCGCTCGATCGCTTACCATACAGCCACCCGCGAAGGGTGATTTCCTGGCCGACGAGTTTACTTAAGTCTTGAACGTATTCGCGCTGCATCATAACGGCTATAACCGGCTTAGTTCTGAGAAGTTGCAGATAACGCCGATGCGGCGAAGTCCGTTGCTACCGGGAGCGAGTTCGGAATCAGCCTGGAGAAAAACCAGAGGCTCTGGTGTTCTATTTATCATGAATAGCGAAGACTCCACGCTGGGTGCTCAAGGTCAAGAGAAAGTCTTGTGGACCGGACGTCCCAAGCAAGGTATTTTGTTTTCGTTACGGGATCTGTTCCGAATTCCGTTAGCGATCGGCAACGCGGCCATAATCATTCTCGTCATGTACTCCCTCCTGACGCATGACTACCAGATTCTATTTTCTTGTATTGTCTACGTGCTCTTTGGGTATGCGTATGTTTTTGGAAGGCTCGTGACGGACCGAAAGCGAAGGACAGAAACAAAGTACGAGATTACGAGTGACCGTGTCATCGTCCGCAGGCGACCAAACTTCTTTGCTGATGCGATGACCTCGTTTAGCCTCAACACGTTGACGAACGTGAGTTCAACTCATTTCCGCGACGGCACTGGCACGATCTATTTCTGGGATAGTACATTCGGTAAGCTTCCCGGGCGGC
>JADGPZ010000170.1 GCA_017882165.1 Candidatus Kapaibacterium sp. | reverse complement strand
GAGCATCATGGAATACCCGTTAATCAGGGTGACATGCTCGCCACGATCATGGGTTTCTCCCTCGTGCTGATCCAGGGATGGCGAACACTCCACGTTCATCCAAGCCTCGAGGATCAGGAAGACTTCTTCTACCTTTGGAGAGTCTATGCCCTCATGATGGGGCTTCACCCCGAAGGCGAGCCGCATAGTTTCGCCCATATTCCAAGCAATCTTGCAGAAGCGGAAGAGTTCTACGCGGCCTACTGCAAGGCGTATTACGTCGAGGCGCACAAAAATCCGGAAGGCGTCCAACTTGCCAAATCGAACCTCGATTTATTGCGCGATATGGTACCGGCTCCGCTTGCTTCGCTTGGCATGAAGGCCTTGCCCCGAGCGTATATGCAGTTGCTGATCGGTGAGCGGGGATGCGAACGGGTCGCAGTCCCCTACCGGTGGCACGAGCAAACGCTGAACTGGATCCTCACACGCGCTCACACGGTCGGGCTGCTCTTCGAAGGCATGGGCCATGTGTTGCACGCGCATGTCACCTTGGCGATGTTTAAAGAGATGATACGGAAGCAGTATGGACACGGGACCCAGATCATGATCCCGGCGCAGATTACGGATACCTGGCACGCCCGCGCGAAGCACAAGACCAAACGGCACCGGCCAGCGCACAAGCATCATAACGGGCAACACAAGAAATAATCTTATGCACCAACTACTCAACACAAAAGATTATTCGACGATCGAGTTGATCCTCTTCGCCGGAGGCTGCTACCTTTGGGTGCTCGCCTACGCCGTGTATATCATCAACATTCATCGCAAACGCTGCATCGACATGGCGATCTTCGCCGCGGCCGGAAACATCGGATGGGAATTCGTTTGGTCCTGGTGCCCTCCGACGACCGACATGGGCGATTTGCTCGTCTGGGCTTACAGGATTTGGTTTATCTTCGATCTCTATATCTTCTGGGGGATCCTAAAATATGGTGTGAAGCAAATTACCACCCCCGCGCTGCGGCCGCTCTTCAAGCCACTCTGTATCGCGGCCGCCGTGCTTCAAGCCTCATTGTACTACGCCTTCAAAATTCAGGGCTTCGATACGACGATTGGTGCGACGAGCGCGTACCTTCTTCAGGATTTCATTTCGATTCTCTGCGTCATATTGCTATTGCGCAAACCGCCGGGAGTCTATTTCTCTTATCCGGTCGCATGGTTGCGGAGTGTCGGCACCGCCACGAACACAATTTTCATGTTTCTGCACTACCCGACGAATTACTTCCTCGAAATTCTTGCGGCGCTATCGCTCGTCGCGGACGGTATCTACATCGCGATCTTTTATGTGCGACGCCGAGAAAACCGGAATTGGAACCTGGAGAACCTGACCGCTCCCGATCCACTTGAAACGACGCCACCGCTGTCGCAAGCGATCCTCGCAGCCGGATAGGCCCTCCTCATCATTGTTGTTATGCCGCACCTGTTCGGGTATGAGGTCCTCGAAGAGTTATCGCTGACGCAAGCGACGCGAGTAGTGCGCGCCGTGGCGATAGCTGGCGATGAGCCACCGGTCATCCTGAAGCTGCCGGCCGATCCATTCCCACGGCAGGAGCAGATCGCACGCATTGAACATGAGGCCACCGTCCTTCAGAAGCTGAGCGGTGCGGGCAGCCCACGCTTGCGCCATGTCCTTCGTGAAGGCGCGGGGCTTGCACTCGCGCTCGATGACTCCGGTTCTCTGTCACTGGATCGCCATCTCGCAACCGATGGAAATGGCTCAACGATGCGAGCGCTTCCGGTCGAGCAGTTTCTTCCGCTTGCCATTTCGATCGCGAAGGCGCTAGACGCCGTGCATGGAGCTGGAATCGTCCACAAGGACATCAATCCTGCAAACATTATTGTCCGAGACGCGGCGGGGAGTGATGAACGCGCATTCCCGACAGTCCACATCATCGACTTTGGAATTGCGAGTAATATCGGACCCGAGCATGTGAATGCCACGCGCCCGGATGCACTCGAAGGCTCGCTCAAGTATATCTCGCCGGAGCAGACCGGTCGTATCAACCGGATGATCGACCATCGCACCGACTTTTATTCGCTTGGCATCACCTACTACGAGTTGCTTGCAGGGCGGGCTCCATTTGACGCCACCGATGCGCTCGCGCTCGTGCATTGCCACATTGCGCGCACGCCGCCAAGCCTCACGTCGATCGATGAGCGAATCCCGGAGGCGGTGGCACAGATCGTCGAGAAGCTGATGGCGAAATCGCCCGATGCGAGGTATCGCAGCGCCCGAGGAATTGTCGCCGATCTCGAAGAATGTCTCGACCAGCTTCGTAGCACCGGTCGCATTCAGCCGTTTGCGTTAGGCTCCGACGATGTGAACGATCGCTTCCTGATTCCGCAAAAACTCTACGGACGCGACGATGAACTTGCTGCGCTCGACGGCCTCTTCGAAGCAACCCGTGGTGGCGGTTTCCAAACAATGCTCGTCACCGGCGATCCGGGTATCGGCAAATCCAGCTTGCTCGATGAATTTCGTCCGACGACGATTCTGCTCGGGGCGCATTTTGTCTCGGGAAAATTCGATCAGTACGGAAATAACCCATACAGCGCCTTCATCGCCGCGATGCGCCAACTCATTCGCTCGGCACTCGGCGGCACGGCAGACGAGATCGGCCACTGGCGAGAACGCCTGCATAAGTCGCTCGGCCAGAACGGCGCCATCATGACGGAGCTATTGCCGGAACTTGAACTCGTCATCGGCACGCAAGTCAAAGCACTGGAGGTCTCACCGAACGAAGTACAGAAGAGATTTCAGACTGTCTTCCATTCCTTCATACAAGCGCTCACGACAAAGGACCATCCCATCGTCCTGTTCCTTGACGATCTCCAATGGATCGACTCGGCATCGGCCAGACTGTATGAGGAAATCCTCGAATCCAATGGAGACGGTCGTGCCTCCAAGCCCCTCGCGCATGTTCTGTTGATCGGCAGCTATCGCCCAAAAGAAGGAGCTCCTTCGACGGCCTTCGGACCATTCCTCGACGCAATGCGAACCATCCGTTCGAAGGGCATCTTGCGGATTCCCGAACTGAACGTCGGACCGCTGGGGCTTGCGGATACCACCCAACTCATCGCAGAGACACTCGACTCCTCGCATGAGCGCGCCACACCACTTGCGGAGACGGTGCTCGCGAAGACTGGAGGCAATCCCTACTTCATCGCCGAAGTACTCCGATACCTCTATCGAGAGGAAATACTCCGATATGAAGCCGACAAGCGCCGGTGGGCATGGGACCTGAATGCTATTCGCCAGCTTGAGGTAACGGAGAACGTCGCATCGCTCATGCGCGAGAACGTGCGGCGTTTGCCGAATGAGACGCAAGAGATCCTTCAGGCCGCCGCCGCGATCGGTCCAACGTTTTCGCTCTCGGTCCTCTCGGAGTTGATTTCCGGCAGCAGCAAGCAAGCGGATCTTAGCGAGGTGACACGTTTGCTCAAACCCGCAGCCGATGAGGGGCTGGTATTCCCGTTGTCAGAGTCATCGACTGCGGACCAGTCGGGCCCTCGTGTTGCGGTTAGGGACCGGTGGTATAAATTCGCGCATGACCGGGTCCAGGAAGCCGCGTACGAAGCGCTGGGAGAGAACGAGCCGCCAAAGTGGCTACAGTCCTCACCGACGGGAGACAGAACACCATCCATCGATGATGGCTCGTCTACTACCGTGGATGCTCGTGCTGCATTGCATTTGGCGATCGGCCATACGTTAGAGCGCATCCACGAGCGGACGCTCGAGCGATCGAGTGGCGTTGGCGAGAATCAATCTTCCCCCCCTGTAAGAGGTGACCGCCCGTCGGAAGATAATCCGGGAAGACTGTTCGAAATTCTTCGGCACTTGAATTTGGCGCGGGATCTCGTGAGAGATCCCCACGAGCGATTGCGTCTGGCGAGCATGAATCTTGAAGCGGCCGAGCGCGCTCGCGCTTCCGCTGCCTTCGATGTCGCGTCGTCGTATTATGTTTTCGCGCGTGAACTCTACCCCGGCGATCCGTGGATCGAGCACGGCGAGTTCGCCATTCGCGCGATGCTGGGCTACGCCGAATCACTCTATCCCAACGGTCATTGGGCAGAGTGCGATCGGCTGTTTGAGGAAATGTTGGCGCATGCGAAGCCAGGCATCGAGGCTGCGCGAGTGCGCGCCCGTCAGGTGGAATATCTTCTCTTCGCAAGCCGAATCGATCAGGCTCTCGAAGCGGCGCTCGCAGGACTGCAAACTCTTGGTGTGACAATCCCACGGCGTCCCTCGAAGCTCGCGGTTGCGCGCAGTATCCTGGAGACGAAGTGGCGCCTCCGATCCGCCATGAAGGGCAAGAATTACGACGACTTGTTGGGATATCGCCGAACGACAGACGAACGGCACCAACTCGTATTGCGAATTTGCAGTACCCTGATTGCGGCGGCGTATATGGAGAGTGAGGAGTTCTTCGGCGCGATCATCACCAAGATGGTGAACTACTCGCTCAAGTACGGCTTCACCGCTGAGTCGGCACTTGGCTTTACCCTCTACGGTGGGGTTCTCTCGATGGGACTCGGCGATTCCGAGGGCGGCTTGAACGCCGGCCGCATGGGTATTAAACTCGCGGCCAGCCTCCACAATGCGTTCTTTCAAGGCCGATGCGAATTTCTTGTTGCCACTTTGCTTTCGCACTGGCGAGAGCCAGTTGAAAAGAACCTTGAAATCCTCGCAGCCGGACACCGGAGGAGTGTGGAATCTGGCGACACGCAATATGCTTCGCAAACGCAGACACAGCTCTGTGTCGTCCATCTGTATCGAGGCGCGCATGTCGAGTCGATCTCCGAAGCAGCCGCCCGTGGCGCCGACCTGACCGGCGCGATCCAGTACGCGGACATGGCACTCTATTTCTCCGCGACCCGCCTGCTGATCCGTGGACTTGTCGAGCCTGCCCAAGTGTCCGACGGCGGCATCACTGCAAATGCGTTTAACGACCCGGACTTCCTCGAACAGATCGGAACGAGTACATTCCATGCAGCGCGGATGTACTATTTCTACATTCGGCTGCTGCTGGCCATCGTGATGAATGAGACGGATGAAGCAATCCGAACCCTTGCGGATTGCGCCTCCATCCGGCACGGCTTGAAGGGCCAGGCGATTTTTGCAGACTGCCTGGCGCTGAATGTGCTTGCCGTCTGCGATGCCGCATGCGATCCAAAGCTGCGCACGGCAACGTCCACACGCGAAGCGAAAAAACTCGTGCAGAGCGCCGCCGGGAAATTCAAGAAGTGGAGCGCAAACGCTCCCGAAAATTTCGAATCCCGCCACATGGTCATTCGCGCCGAAGGGGCGCGACTGAATGGCAAAGAACAAGAAGCGATTCAGCACTACCGGCAGGCGGTACAGAAGATGATTGAAGAAAAGAACCTTCTCTGGAGCGGTCTTCTCCAGGAGCGTCTGGCACGAATGCTCAGGGCGAATGACCCGGAATCTGCAACGGCCAACCGCCCACTCAAGGCGACACCAGAAGCTGCGCTGTTTCTTCAAGAGTCCTACCGGGCGTATCGAGCCTGGGGTGCCAAGACCAAGCTGGACCAGCTCTCGAAGGAATTCGAGCCGGACACTCCGGGTCTCTTCGGGGAATTTGCGCGGCGTTCATCCGGAACGAGAACGCAGAACATGACCGTGACAGGGGACTCGGCACATCTCGACTTCGAAAGTATTCTCAAGAGTTCGCAGGTGCTTGCCAGCGAAATCCAACTCGCGCCGCTTCTCGAACGAATGATGAGCATCGTCGTCGAAAATGCTGGCGCCGAACGTGGTGCGCTGATTCTGAAACGGACCGGAGCAGACGAATCCGAGCCGGAGTGGACGCTCTCGGCCGAATATGTTCTTGAAACCGGCCGCTGTTCGCTCGAAGTCCATCCGTTGGAAGCCGCCGCGAGCGTACCAATCCGTATCATTGAATACTCGATCCGCACGCGCGAGGAAATTTTGCTTCACGACGCGGAGCACGACGCGCGATTTGGCGCAGACCCGTGGGTGCAACATCACCATTCGAAATCCATTCTCTGCGTCCCCATACAATATCAAGGCACGCTGACAGCCATTCTCTACTTGGAGAATTCGCTTTCGTCTGGAGTCTTCACGGAGCGGCGTGTCGAGTTGCTGCGCCTCCTTGCCGGCCAAATTTCCAGTTCGCTCAATAATGCATTGCTCTATGAGAACCTAGAAGAGCGCGTGCGGGAGCGAACGGAGGAGATCGAGCGGCAAAAACGGGAGGTCGAACGGCAGAAAGAAGCTGCGGAAATTGCGATGGAGAAATCGGAGGCGTTGCTTCTCAACATCCTCCCTGCCGAGACCGCGCAGGAGCTAAAAGAAACCGGAAAGGCGAAAGCGCGAAGCTTCGAAGAGGCGACCGTTCTCTTTGCAGATGTGCAGAACTTCACCACCATCGCGCGCCCGCTCCGTCCTGAAGAACTCGTTGCCGAGCTCGACGCGTGTTTCGGCGCGTTCGATCGGATTATCACGAAGCACTCGGTCGAAAAGATCAAGACCGTTGGCGACGCTTATCTCTGTGTTGGCGGCGTGCCAGTCTCACATGGCGACGATGCGCTCCGAACTGTCCGCGCCGCTTTGGAAATGCAGACCTTTGCCGAGAAACGGCGTGCCGAGCGTGCAACTGCGGGACTCTTCTCGTTTGCCTTCCGTCTTGGAATTCATACCGGGCCGGTCACAGCGGGAATCGTCGGGAGCAAGAAGTTTGCCTATGACATCTGGGGCGATACCGTCAACACGGCCGCTCGAATGCAGACCGCTGGGGAAA
>JADGPZ010000169.1 GCA_017882165.1 Candidatus Kapaibacterium sp. | reverse complement strand
CGATCCAGATGGTGAGCGCGCAGATCGGGCGCGTGACGGGTCGCGGGCTATCGGCGAACATCCGGAAGTACTACGGCGCGAAGATTGCCTACCCGATCATTCTGATGCTCTTCTTCGCCAACGTCTTCAATCTCGGCGCAGACATCAGCGCAATGGGCACCGCGACCTCGATGCTGATCGGCGGCCCGCCGCACGTGTATGCCATCCTGCTGACCCTGGCATCAGTGGTCATGCAGGTCTGGATTCCCTACCGCAAGTACGCACGGGTGCTGAAGTGGCTTACGTTCGTACTGTTTGCTTATGTGGGCGTGGTGTTCTTCGTGCGCATCCCGTGGGCGGAAGTAGCGATCGGCACGTTTCTGCCGACGATGTCGTGGGACGGCGGTTTTGTGGCGACGTTTGTGGCCGTGCTGGGTACGACGATCAGTCCGTATCTCTTCTTCTGGCAGTCGTCGCAAGTGGTCGAGGAGATCCGGACGCACAAGCACGAGCACGCGCTGCGCGAGTACCCGTCGGAGGCGCCTGTTGCCTTGCGGCTGATGCGCAACGACACGCTGGTGGGCATGGGGATTTCGAATCTGATCGCTTACTTCATCATGCTCGCAACCGCCGCGACACTGCACGCACACAACATCACGAACATTGCAACCGCCGAGCAGGCCGCACTGGCGCTGCGTCCGCTCGCGGGAGAGTTCTGTTACATCCTGTTCGCCCTGGGGATCTTGGGTACAGGTCTGCTTGCACTGCCAGTGCTTGCGGGCTCGGCGGCGTTCGCGGTTTCCGAGGCGCTGCACTTCCGGACTGGTTTAGCGAAGAAGCCTTCGGAGGCGAAGCGGTTCTATGGGATCATCGCTGTGGCAACGCTGCTCGGGATCGGTCTGATCTACATGGGTCTGAATCCGATTCGCGCGCTCTTCTGGTCGGCGGTGATCAATGGGGTCATCTCGGCGCCGATCATGGTGGTCATTATGGTAATGGCACACCGGGAGAAGATCATGGGTACGTTCACGATTGGCCGCACATGGAGCGTGCTTGGCTGGCTCGCGACGGCGCTGATGGCAGTAGCGGTGGTGGTGTTTTTTATGACGTTGGGATCGTGAACGAAGTGGGCGTTCTGAAGGAGTAACCATAGGAACAAAGCTGAGATAACCACGGTTAACTCGCCTCGATGCATACTCCGTCCATCGAGGATTACCTGAAGGCGATCTACAAGTCTGAGGCCGAGGGCGACATCACGTCGCGGGACATCGCCGAGCGAGTCGGTGTGAGCGCGCCGGCGGTCAGCAAGATGCTGCGTCGCCTCGTCGAGCTGAAGTTGGTCAGGATCCATGCGAAGACGGGCATTCACCTGACGCCGTTCGGTCAGCGAACTGCGCTACAGACGATTCGGAAGCACCGGCTGATCGAGTTGTTCCTGGTACGCGAGCTTGGGTACAGGTGGGACGAGGTGCATGACGAAGCGGAGCGTCTCGAGCACCACATTAGTCCCCTCTTCGAGGAGCGGATCGCGGAGAAGCTCGGTCATCCGGATTTCGACCCGCATGGCGACCCGATCCCGACCGCCGAAGGGCGGATGCCAGAAGTCGAGGAGATCCCACTGCATACTGCGGAGATCGAGTCGCACTTCGTGATCACGAGATTGGTCGATGGCGATCCGAAGCTGTTGCAGTATGCGGCAAGCCTTCATCTGCTACCCGGAGCGACGATCGAGTTTCATGGTCGCCAGCCGTTTGGCGGTCCATACAACATCATCGTTGGCGGCGAGCCGGTAGCACTGGCGCCCGAAGCTGCAGCGCAGATATTTGGTCGGGTATCGCCGGATGGCGGACGCCGGGGAGCGCGCCGGTCGTGAGCGGCTTGAGTACGCTGGGCTTTGGCAAACTGTCGCCGTTAGAGGATCGGCTGATCGAGCCCCAGAAATCGACTGCCGGATTTCGCAGGCTGTTTGCCTTTTCTGGCCCGGCATTCCTGGTAGCCATCGGCTACATGGACCCCGGCAACTGGGCGACGGACATCGAAGGCGGCTCGCGGTTCCACTACGATTTGCTCTGGGTAATTCTGGCGAGCAATCTGGTGGCGATCTTGCTTCAAGTGCTGTCGAGCCGACTTGGAGTTGTAACTGGACGCGACTTGCCACAGCTTTGTCGCGAGCGGTTCTCGAAGCAGTGGGCGATCTTCTTCTGGGTTATCGCAGAGATTGCGATTGTCGCATGCGATCTTGCCGAAGTGCTCGGAAGCGCGATTGCGATCAATTTGCTGTTTCATGTTCCGTTATTGCCTGCCGTGCTGATTACAGCGCTTGATGTACTGCTGATTCTGCTGCTGCAAAGCCGAGGTGTTCGGTTGCTCGAAGCCGTCATTCTGACGCTCATCGCAACGATGGGAGTTTGTTATCTGATCGAGATCGTCCTGGCGCAGCCTGCGTGGATGCCCATTGCTAAAGCAATTGTGACGCCACGATTAAACAATGATAGCCTCTACATCGCGCTCGGCATCCTTGGGGCGACGGTGATGCCGCATAATCTGTATCTGCATTCGCATCTGGTCCAGTCGCGCAAAATCGGCCGGTCATTCAAGGAAATACGATCAGCATTGCGGTACAATCTGATTGACACGGTAATCGCTCTCAATCTGGCATTCTTCATCAATGCGGCTATTCTCATCATGGCTGCGGCAGTATTTTTCGAGCGGGGAAAGGTTGTGACTGAAATTCAGCAGGCGTATTACACACTGACTCCCCTTCTCGGCACGACGCTGTCAAGCACTGCCTTTGGCATTGCGTTGCTCGCATCCGGCCAAGCCTCGACCATTACCGGGACGATGGCCGGGCAAGTCGTGATGGAGGGATTCTTGAATATGAAGGTGAAGCCCTGGTTGCGACGACTGATCACGAGGAGCTTGGCAATCATACCTGCGGTCATTGTTATCGCACTCCAAACCGGCAACGGTGTCGATGCGCAGAATCACGCCATCTACAGCCTGCTCTTGCTGTCGCAAGTCGTCCTTTCGGTGCAGCTTTCGTTTGCGACGATTCCGCTTGTCTTGTTTACAAGCAAGAAGACATTGATGGGCGACTTCGCAAATCCATTCTGGCTGAAGGCTCTTGCCTGGGCTGTCGTCGCGGCGATCGCGGGACTAAACGCTTATCTCATCTATAGACAATTCATCTGACGAAAATAAACTTTGACATCGCAACCAATCGAGGAACGCGAGCAACGCGACGAGTGGTTTTGCCTCAGTTGCATAAAGTTCAGCGAGCAGTCGCGAACGTATGCATGATTCTCGAAAGAGAACATAGTATCGTAATAGTCTAACCATTTATATGGACGGCAGTAGTAGTAAGCAAGACAGTCAGATAATCCCGGGGCGTGAGGACGAGTCACCTTGCGTCCCGATTCCGGATGGCGTTGCGTTTGGCGCAGCATCCCGCGTGTGAGCCGTACTCGCTTGCTTAGTCTCTAAGCGAGCCCGACCGGACCATCTCCGCGGCCTGCGCGCCCCCAAACCGCAGGCTTCCAAAGAAAGGAGATGGGCCATGACCAAGACCATGTATCGAATCCGCACGCCGGAATTCTCTTCCGGTGCGCTTGCGCACGCGCGCCTTTCAAACAATCGCTTCGTCGATCGCAACGGAGCGTTGCGATCGACTGCTCTTCATCGCGTGCGGCAGTCATGCACGCTTCGCTTGCGATGGCAGCTCGACGCGATCTCTGCCAAACCGATCACACCATGGGAAGCCCGCGTCAAGTTGGAATCTCAATCGCTTAAGCTCCCTTGCCTGGTCCCTCCAGGCCTCTCACTCTATCACCTTGTATTCGATGCAAGCCGCGTGTTCGCAAATTAGATAAGGACTCACCGCAATGACACTCATTAGAATTCCAATCCATCCTCGAGAGGTATTCTCGCGTTTCAAACGGGCGACGGGACGCATCGAGGTATCGCAGGACGTGATTGCGTCTGCGTCGAACCCGGTCGATCAGACCTTGAGCACGCTTCGCAGCAGCATGGCCGGCCTCACGCAAGAAGAGGCAGAGGAGAGAACGAAAGAGTACGGGCCGAACATCGTTTCACACGATCAGAAATACGTGAAACTTAAGCTCTTTCTAAAAGCGCTTGTCAACCCGCTTGTAATTCTGTTGGCAGTCCTTGCGGGATTTTCTTTTGCGACCGCGACGACAACCTCAGACATGATCGGTGGTACGCTCATGCTACTCATGATTGTGCTGGGCGTCTCGCTCCGATTCATTCAGGAATCTCGTGCTGACTCTGCGGCCGCCAAACTACGAGCGATGATTCGTGTGACCGCGACGGTTCTGCGCGATGGCAAACCGATTGAGATTCCCCTTGAGGACTTGGTGCCCGGTGATATCGTGCAGCTTGCGGCCGGGGACATGATCCCTGCCGATCTCCGTATCATTTCTTGTAAAGATCTATTCCTCGATCAGGCAAGCTTGACCGGAGAGTCATTCCCGGTTGAAAAATTCGATGTGACACAACCAGCAAGCGGAGTTCAGCCGCTGGAATTGAGCAACATCTGCTATTTGGGCACAAGCGTTGAGAGCGGTTCAGCCGTTGCAATTGTGATTCAGACGGGCCTCAATACCTACCTTGGTGGCATGGCGAGCGCCGTCACCAGTGCTCCACTTCCCACAGCCTTCGACAAGGGAGTCTCCCGTTTTACATGGCTCATGATCCGCTATATGGCGGTGATGGTACCGTTAGTGTTTCTCATCAATGGTATCAGCAAACACAATTGGACCGAAGCATTCATGTTTGCGCTTGCGGTCGCCGTTGGTTTGACTCCCGAGATGCTCCCAATGATCGTCAGTGTCTGTCTGTCGAAAGGAGCGATGCTCATGTCGAAGAAGCAAGTCATTGTCAAGCGTCTCAATTCGATTCAAAACCTTGGCGCGATGGACGTGCTCTGTACCGACAAAACAGGGACGCTCACGATGGATCGCGTCGTTCTGGAATACCACTGTGACGTCGCTGGCGACGATGACGACAGCGTGCTCGAGCTTGCAGTCCTGAACAGTCACTTTCAGACCGGACTTCGGAATGTGCTCGACACTGCCATTATCAGATACCACGAGCAACACGCTGATATATCAATCCCCGATTATACCAAGGTCGACGAACTTCCGTTTGACTTCCAACGGAAGATGATGTCGGTGGTCGTTGCAACACCCGAGGGGCATCACCGCCTGATCTGCAAAGGCTCGCCGGAATCCGTGTTTCCAGCTTGCACACAATATGATTTAGGTGGTCAGCTTTTTCCGGTCGAGCCGGTGATACTCCAGGACCTCAAGGAAGAGTATGATAAGTTGTCTGCCGATGGTTTCAGGGTTCTCGCGATCGCCTATCGGAATTGCGATCCCAAATCTGTCTATAGTAAGGCTGACGAGCGCGATCTCATCCTCAAGGGCTATGTCGCGTTTCTGGATCCACCAAAGGAATCCGCCGCCGAAGCGATTGTCGCACTTCAGAATCACGGCATCACCGTCAAGATTCTGACTGGTGACAACGAGCTGGTTTCGCGCAAGATCTGCAAAGAGGTCGGCATTTCGCTCGAGCACGTGCTGAACGGCGCAAATGTCGAGGCGATGAACGATACGGAACTCGAGAATGCAGCCGAAGAGACAACACTCTTCGTTCGTCTTTCCCCTGCCCACAAGCAACGAATCATCCAGGCGCTTCAAAGCCGCCAACATGTCGTTGGCTTCATGGGCGATGGCATCAACGATTCGCCCGCGCTTCGTGCCGCAGATGTAGGCATCTCAGTCGATACGGCAGTTGATATTGCGAAGGAAGCGGCCGATGCGATATTGTTAGAGAAGAGTCTCATGGTGCTCGAAGAGGGCGTGCTCGAAGGCCGACGCGTCTTTGCCAACATCCTGAAGTACATCCGGATGGGGGCAAGCTCCAACTTCGGTAATATGTTTAGTGTGCTCGGAGCGAGCCTTTGGCTTCCCTTTTTGCCGATGGCGCCGATTCAAATTCTGACGAACAATCTACTGTACGATTTTTCACAGGTATCCATTCCAACCGACGCAGTCGATCCGGAGCAAGTCGCCCGCCCTCGCCCCTGGTCGATCAAAGAAATCTCGCGGTTCGTTCTCTTCATTGGTCCGTGTAGCTCGGTCTTCGACTACACGACCTATGCACTTATGTGGTTTGTGTTCAAGTGCGCGAACCTTGCGCTGAAGGCGCCGCCTGAGTTGGCCTCGCGATTCGCCCACGCGGCAGTGCCCGACGCGACGTATGCCGCGGCGCTCTTTCAAACCGGCTGGTTTGTCGAATCGCTTCTGACGCAAACCCTCATCATTCATATTATCAGGACGAACAAGATTCCGTTTCTCCAAAGTCGGGCGAGTTGGCCCTTGATCTTTACGTCCGTCGGGATCATGGCCGTCGGGGCATGGCTCCCCTTCTCTCCTCTTGGAGCCCTGCTTGGCTTCGTGCCGCTTCCTTCGGAATTCTGGGGATGGATCGGAGCGACCTTGCTCGCGTATGTGACGCTCACACAACTCGTGAAGGTCTTATTGATTCGCAAACTCGTAATATTATAGAGAAGAATGGAATGCATAATTCTCTTGAAACACACCGTTTCGCTGGTGATCGCGACTTTCATTGCATCGTGCTTTGTGACTCGCGGGCTTGCGAATCCCTCAGACTCAACACGATACCTCTTCAGCGACACTTCTCGGTGGACCAGTCAGCGTGTGGTCGCTACGAGTGCATGTTGGAATCTGAAAGCGAACCGGTTAGAATTTGAGTGATGCAGTCAGAAACGGCGGGACACGTCCATCGCGAGAGGTGAAATTTGAGTTCAACGCG
>JADGPZ010000168.1 GCA_017882165.1 Candidatus Kapaibacterium sp. | reverse complement strand
ACAACCGTCCCGAACGTGGAGTATCGCGTTCTGACGACGAAGGGCGATGTCGTCGTGGTCGATAATCCCTCGGCGATGCCGGAGCCGGGTCGCATCGAGGGCGTTGAGGAGCCGTTCATCAAAGCGCAGATCATCTGCCCATCGGAATACGTCGGCGCGATCATGAAGCTCGCGAACGACCGACGTGGCGTGTACAAAACGACGACCTATATCGACCCGACGCGTGCGGACATTCATTACGAGTTTCCGCTTTCCGAGATCATCTTCGATTTCTACGACAAGCTGAAGTCCATCTCACGCGGCTACGCCTCGCTCGATTATGAATTCCTCGAATACCGTGTCAACGATCTTGTGAAGCTCGACATTTTGCTCAATGGCGATCCGGTTGACGCCTTCTCGACGATCGTTCACCGGGATAAGTCGTTCGAGTGGGGGAAGAAACTTTGCTCGAAACTTCGGGAGCTGATTCCACGTCAAATGTTCGATATTGCCATTCAGGCAGCCATTGGACAGAAGGTCATCGCTCGCGAAACAGTCAAGGCGCTCCGTAAGGACGTAACGGCCAAGTGCTACGGCGGTGACATTTCGCGCAAACGGAAGTTGCTCGAAAAGCAAAAGGAAGGCAAGAAGCGGATGAAGCAGGTCGGTCGCATCGAAGTGCCGCAGGAGGCATTTATGGCGGTTTTGCAAATATCGGATTAGCATACATGGCAGATAATACCACTGGAGGAAACCGGTCTCGCAGTTACGCGGAAATCCGCGCATCACGCGATGCGAAGACGCAATCTGATGTCGCGAAAGTGATGGGCAAACCGGAGAAGCCGAAAGAGAGCTGGCTCCGGTCGCTTATCGTCGCCGCGCTTATTGCTGGCGTGCTTCGCACGTTCTTCATCGAGGCGTTCCGCATTCCGACAGGCTCCATGAAGAATACGCTGCTTGTTGGCGATCATTTGTTCGTCAACAAGATCGGGTACTTCATCGAGACCCCGAAGTACATTCCATTTACGGAGACCGAGATTCCGCACCTCCACATCAAGACATGGGGCATCCACCGTGGAGATGTCGTGGTATTCGAGTATCCGGGAGACAGGGATGCTGTGGTCCCGCGAGAGAAAGATGTCAAGTACATCAAGCGCTGCATCGGTGAGCCGGGGGATGTCATTCAGATCGTCAATAAACAGGTCTATGTGAATGGGAAGATTTTTCAAAATCCGTCCGAGTCGATCTTGTCGAGTGACACGGAGAAGGCCGGATTCGTCGATCCGAATATCTTCCCGAGAGGAGCGCAGTGGAATCGCGACAATTTCGGGCCGCTCCGCATTCCGAAGATCGGCGATACGATCATGCTGACGAAAGAGAATATCGACCGGTATGAGGTATTCATCGAGCGCGAGGGACATAAGGTCGAGTATGGCTCGAACGATCAGATTCTCGTCGATGGAAAACCAACGCTGGAGTACCGTGTCCAGCGGGACTATCTTTGGATGATGGGTGACAATCGCGATGATTCCGAAGACTCTCGCTTCTGGGGCTTCGCGCCCGTCGATAATGTGGTCGGCTCCGGTCTCATTATTTACTGGTCCTGGTACCATCCACCTTCGTCGGGCAATGGCGATGGCTACGATCCGGACGAAGTGCAGAATACCCATGTTCGGTGGGATAGGATGGGGCAGATCATCCATTAGTAACGAGTACTGGGTAACGAGTAACGAATTTATTCTCGTTACCCATTACCCGTTACTCGTCCACTCTATGCAGCCGCTCAGCGCCTATCTTCACATCCCTTTCTGCGAGCGGAAGTGCATCTATTGCGACTTCTATTCGATCGAGAATCTATCGCTGCGCGAGGGCTTTGTTGACTTGCTACTTCGTGAGATCGATCTGAAACTCGTACGCTATCCTGAGTTAGCCAATCGGCCACTCCAAACAATCTTTTTTGGCGGCGGGACGCCATCGCTTCTGACACCGCAGGAATTAGAGCGCATCGTCACAAAGCTGGATCAACATTTTGGAATTGCCGGGGATTGCGAGTTCACACTCGAATGCAATCCCGGAACGGTAACGCTTGAAAAACTTCGCAGTTACCGCGAGTTGGGTGTGAACCGTCTCAGCTTCGGCGTCCAATCGTTCGACGCTGATGAACTTCGGTTTCTGGGTCGCATTCATGATGCCGAGCAGTCGCGCGAAGCAATCCGCCTTGCGCGCGAAGCTGGATTCGACAACGTCAGCATCGATCTGATCTTCGCGTTGCCAGGGCAAACCGAGGCAACTCTGGCAAACACGCTTGCCGAGGCACTTGCACTCGGAACCGATCATATCAGCGCATACAATCTGACGGTCGAGCACGGCACTCCGCTTTACCGGCTGGTCGAACAAAAACAAGTGATCGAGCTTGACTCGGATCGAGCTGCCGGAATGTTCGATCTGGTCCAACAAACATTGGCGGACGCCGGATACGAGCAGTACGAGATTTCGAATTATGCCAGGACCCCCGAGAAGAGAGCGAAGCATAACCTGGTGTATTGGGATGGCTTCAAGTATTACGTTAGCTTTGGCCCATCGGCACACGAGTTTATTCACGGTGAACGTGCATGGAATGTCTCTTCGCTCGAACAATATGGCAAGATGCTGGCCGATGGCACGCTGCCTCGGATCAATTCGGAGCGGCCAACATCTGACGAGCGCCGGACCGAAGTGCTCTACGTTCAGCTTCGCTCGACCGGGGTGCGGCTTGCGCAATTTGAGGAAGCATTCGGGGAGACTCTGCTGTTGAATCCCGAAGTTCAGCATCTTATTGGAGAAGGAATGTTACGGGTCGAAGACAATCTGCTGCGACTGACATCCAAAGGCTACCGCTTCTGCGATGGGATTGTGACGCGACTCATTTCGATGCCAGAGACGGCTGTGAGCTACTCGTTACCGGTATCGCTGTCCGAAGCACTTTAGTACACTTGCACGTTAGAACTGCCACATGGGCCAAGAATTCAAACGCATTCACTATCTGACCGCGGGCGTTGCCTTCGCGGTTGCTTTCATCACGTATCTGCTGACGATGCAGCCGACGATCCCGTTCTGGGACTGCGGAGAGTTTATCGCGGGTGCAGCGCAGTTGCAGGTCTCCCATCCTCCCGGAGCGCCGTTTTGGATGATTCTGGGACATGTCGGCGCGTGGCTTGTGCCAGTCGCCGATCTCGCGGCGAGATACAATGTTCTCTCGGCGCTCTGCGGTGCGCTCTCGGCAATGCTGCTCTATTTGGTCGCGGTCAAAGTCATCCGGCTCTGGCGCGGCGAGCCACGAAGCAGCGCGGACGCGATCATCCATTTTAGCGGGGCGCTCATTGCCGCGCTTAGTTTTACTTGGTCGGATAGCGTCTGGTTCAATTCGGGCGAGTTTATCGTGTTCTCTCCGGGCTTGCTCTTCATCGCGCTCATGATCTGGATCGCAATGATCTGGCAGGAGAAAGCCGATCAGCCGGGCAACGAGCGGTATCTGATGCTCATTGCTTTTTTCATTGGCCTTTCGATGGGCGCGCACCAAATGTCGATGCTGGCGTTCTTCCCCGTTTGGGCGATTGTGTTTTACCGGCATTGGAAGAACGTCACGATGCGCCATTTTCTCGCGATGCTTGGTCTCGGCATTCTCTTCTTCGCGTTTGTATTCAAGATTGTCCTGAACGGACTCGTCGGGTGGGCTGCCTCGGGTCTGGGTATTCTCGCTATGCTTGTCATCCTCGGTATTATTGGAGGAATCTATTATACCTCGCGAACGAAGACAGAATCACAGGCACGGCGTGGATTCCTGAATCTTCTCCTTTGGGGCGGAGCGATGGTGCTGCTCGGTTATACTGTCTATGGCTACGCGATGATTCGCGGGGCGCAGAATCCACCGATGAACGAGGGCGCTCCCACGACGTTTTCAACACTTTCGGAATATATCAGCCGCACTCAATATGGGACGGTCAGCTTCTCTGATGAATTCATCCATCGCCGTCTGCCGCAGCAAAAGGAGGATCACCCGAATACGTGGAATAACTACACGAGCGACGGCGATTTCTTCTGGCGCTACCAAACGAATTGGATGTTCAACCGGTATCTCGGATGGAATTTCATTGGCCGCGATGGCGACTACATGGGCGCCGGCGTCGATCCATCCAAGACGTGGGCGCTCCCGTTCGCGCTTGGCCTATTCGGTATTTATTGGCACTTTAAGCGCGATCCAAAACGGGCGCTCACATTCCTCGCGGCGTTCTTAATTATGGGGCTCTTCACGGATTGGTACCAGAACCAGCAGGATCCCCAGCCGCGCGAGCGCGATTACTTCTATGTTGGCGCATTCTGGGTCTTCGCGATGTGGGTGGGCATTGGCGCTCTCGGCGTGATGGAGTTTATGAGGGAGAAGTGGGCCTCAATGGACCAGCGCAAATTGACATACGCGCTTGGCTCATTGGCCGCGCTGCTGCTGATGCTTGGACCGGTGAATCAATGCGTTGGCCTTGCGGGGCTTGCCTCAGGTGAGTCATTCGAGAAATCGAGCAAGTGGGCCGAGTATTCGCGGAAGAACAACTGGGTCCCCTGGGAATATGCCTACAACATTCTCCAAAGTTGCGAGAAGAATACAATCCTTTTTACGTGGGGCGATAACGACACATTCCCGCTGTGGTGCATGCAAGATCTCTACGGCATCCGCCGCGATGTGCGCATCATCCAGTTGCAGCTTGCCACGATGATGTGGAACGTCCGGCAGCTCGCGCAAAAGAACGATTGGGGTGCGGATGGAGTGCGACTTCAAATCTTCACGCCGCAGCGCCTTGCGCTCTCCTCCGACAACGAGACGTACGAGGCTGTCCAGCAAGACCGCGATTGGAAAGCGCCGTTTGTGATTCCCGTTAGCGACGAAACCGCCAAGACTATCGCCGGTGACTCATCGGCGCACGCGACCACGATGACCTGGACTCCAAAGATTTCGAATTACAGCGATTTTCTTGTCGCCGATATTATTAGCTCCAATCTGAACTCACGGCCCATTAGCTACTCGGTGACCGTGCCCGAGAACGCGCGCGCCGGACTCAACAAATTCCTGATTTACGAAGGCCTCGTCGCCCGTGTGACTCCGTATCCACAGGCAGAGGACCAGACTGGCCTCGCCGGCAGCGTCCAGTCGGCGCGATACAACGCGATGATGCTGACGCATCCCGATAAGCCACACTCGGAACCGTATCGCGGACTCATTCTTACCTCCTACGCAAATCCCAATTCCCACCTGAGCGGCATGGATGAAGATTACTCCATGACGTACCGGTATGATTTCATGCGGCTGGCCGATTGGAATCTGAATCACGGCGATCCCATGGGCGCGCGACGAGCGCTGGACACGATGGAGGCGCTGATTCCAGTCAACCGCCTGCCGATGGACTTCTCGTTCGCCGCCTATATCTCGGATTTGGCCGACCGTGCAGGCAATTGGCGGATTACTCAGAAATACGCTGCCTACGGCGCGAAAAAGCTCCGCGAGCAGATGCAGAGTCCGGACTGGACCGAGAGCAACGCGCAATCGCGTCCGGATTACCAGCTCGCGAATCTCGAAATGCGCGCCGGCGAGTTTGCTCGTGCCAGGAAGGACTTCGAGGCGATCCGCAACCAGACGAAGCCGGACCAGCAGGCATTTGTCGCTCTCAAGATCGCTGAAGTCGATGCCCGCCGTCTGGAATCAGAAAAGAAGTATGACTCGGCATACCGGAAATTCGATGAGATCATCCACTCCTACGGCCCGTCATCCTCGCCCGGCTCGGACTTGCAGGATTTGCAGAATCATGCCCGGTTTGACTCGGCGAATATGGCGAAAGGGCACTGAGCCGCCATTTTTCCGTGAATGACCGCTCATTGGCGGGAGTTTTCCAAACCGTCCATCAGTTGTCTGTCTTCCGTGTAGAGCGGGTTTAGCGCCCACGCTGGCTTAGGCGCTGAACTCTCTCCCATTCCGCCGGCGGCCAGCGTGGGCGCTGAGCCGACATCCATCCGTTCTATTAGTTCAATGCAGATAAAACGCCTCCATTACGTCCTCGCCGCGCTCAGCTTTCTGGTGCCGCTGATTACGTTTGTCATGACGATGCAGCCCTCTATCCCGTTTTGGGATTGCGGTGAATTCCTCGCCGCCGCTGCCACCTTAGGCGTGACGCACCCGCCGGGCGACCCGACCTGGACGCTCATCGGCCATGTGGGCGGAATGCTGCCGCTCTTCAGCGATATCGCCGCACATTACAATTTTCTCTCGGCGCTCTGCGGCTCGATCTCGGTCATGCTGTGGTACCTGATCGCGGTGCGGGTCATCCGCATTTGGCGCGGCGCTCCGCAGACGATCTCGGACAGTATCGTCCACTTGGGAGGTGCATTCGTGGCGGCTCTGGCGTTTACCTGGACCGATACACTCTGGTTCAACTCAGGCGAGTTCATCGTCTTCTCTCCGGGCCTGCTGTTCATTTCTCTCATCGTATGGATTGCCATGATCTGGCATGAACGCGCGGATGAGCCACACAACGAACGCTACCTGATGCTGATCTTCTACTTGCTCGGCCTTTCGATCGGCGCGCACCAGATGTCCATGCTCGCGTTTTTTCCGGTCTGGGTGCTCGTGTTCTACAAGCATTGGAAGAAGGTGACCTGGGCTCATTGGTTCGCGATGTTCGTGACCGGCGTGCTATCCTTCCTCTACATTTACAAGGTCGTTCTCACGGGTCTCGTCGGCTGGGCCGGATCGGGCTATGGGATCGTCTCGTTGCTCATCGTGCTTGGCCTGATCGGTGGCACGATCTACACCATGAAGGAGAAGAAGGCCTTCGCGAACCTCTTGCTATGGGGTGGT
>JADGPZ010000063.1 GCA_017882165.1 Candidatus Kapaibacterium sp. | reverse complement strand
TGGTCAGCGCGTGCCTGCGCTGCAACAACATGAAGGGAAGCCAGACACCCGACGAAGCACAGATGGCGCTCATGCGCCGGCCTATCCGTCCGAACCATGTGACGTTTCTCCGTCAGTTCATCGGCCGCATCGATAAAGACTGGGAGCCCTATCTCTTCATGCGGTAGCTTGTTGCTTTGCAATCGGTCTGATAGGACCGATCAATTACATTTCAAGCAATGGATTACCGGGACCGGCTACAGGAATTGTTCCAAACGCTCCACGACGAAGAGGGCCTCACCCGCTATCGCATCTCGAAGCGCGCGGGCATCAGCGAGCAGAGGCTCTCGAATTTGTTCTCGAAGCGAAGCAACCTCTCACCGGACTCATTGCAGCGCCTGCTCGATAGCTTAGGATACGAGATGCGAATCGAGCCAATTGCGGACATCATGCAAGAGAATGGCACGCGCGGGACGAGGCTGGTGAAAGAGTGAGCCGGATGGCTACCGCACAATGAACTTCACCGCCGAGCCACCCAGCGTGGCAAGGTACATCCCGGGTGTGAGGTGGGAAGCATCATACTCCAAGCTCTCGCTCCCAGTCGAGATTGGAATCGCATCTCGCTCGCGGCCAAGGAGATCGAAGATGCGAAGTGTTGAAGCCTCTGACCGTGTCTCAAATGAGAAACGGACGCTATTATCCGGTGCTGCGATTGCTCTGAATGCAATTGGCGCAAACCCCTTTTCGGATACGCTTGCCGGTGGCTGAACGCCATTGAACGAAACCCATCCATAAGTGCAGAAGCATACAGCCTCGGTTTCTGGCGTCCAGTGCGCGTTGGTGGTCATGACACCTGCCGCTATTTTAGAATCTGAATCGCGATATGGAACATTGAAGATACCAAACCCCCCGACACCATTCATCGTCTCGCTGTGTCCGACGCTAACGGTGTGATGTAAGGTATCAACGAGTAGTCGGAGGTAATACGGGAAGGATCCACCGCTCGAATCAAGAAAAACAATTGCAGTATCACCTGATGAGATCACATTCCCCGGTGGCGGTAATAATGAAGGCACGCCGCCCGTCCATGTATAGGTAAAAGATTGTCCGAATCGAGGCTCACAACTAAAATTGAACCGCCATCCAAATGGCGTGGCCGAGCGAATAATCGAGTCAGCAACCGATTGCGCTCGGACATTGACGCAACAGAAGATTAGGACGAATACCATTCTTGGCCTCATGTCAAGTCGAACTAAAGAAGCGAGCAATTAATGCTCGCTTCTGAGGTCAATTCTGAATCCCGTTACCTGCCATCAAACCAGCTCGTCGTACATACTTCGGAGCTTCTTCAGGTCTTCCCATGCGCCGTGCTTCCAATCGGGATTTCGCAAAAGTGCGGCGGGATGATAGGTGACGATGACCGGGATGCCGCAGAAATCATGCGTTTGCCCGCGCATCTTGCCGAGCGATTCGTTTAGCTTCAGCATGTTCGTGCCGGCGATGCGGCCTAAGCAAAGGATGAGACGTGGCTTGATGATCGCGATCTGCTTCCAGAGATACGGCTCGCACGCCGCAACTTCCTCGGGCTTCGGGTCGCGGTTGTTCGGCGGACGCGATTTCAGGATGTTCGCAATATAGACGTCCTTACGCTCGAACTGGATCGCGGCGAGCATCTTGTTGAGAAGCTGTCCCGCGCGGCCGACGAACGGCTCGCCTTGCTTGTCTTCGTCCGCTCCCGGCGCTTCGCCGATGATCAGAATCTTCGCATTCGGATCGCCGACGCCGAAGACGAACTTTATGCGCGTCGCGCCGAGCGAGCACTTCTGGCAGTTCGAGATCTTTGCTTCCAATTCGGCGAGCGTCGTTGCCGAAGTCCACGGCTCCGCTGCGTGCGGCGCGAGCTTTTGTTCAAGTGCCGTCAGCGTTACTTCGCTGATCGCTACGTCCGGCTTTGGCGCGTGCGGTTCTTCCTTCGGCTCGGCGTTCCGCTCGGCTACTCGCTCAGCGACGGCGGGCACGTAGGAGATGACATCGCCAAACCTGGACGCTTGTTCGCGCGCAAAGCGCTCGAGATCGGATGCTAAAGTTTTTTCCATGTATAAGTTCTGTCAAACAACCGTCATTGCGAGGAGTGCGAAGCACGACGAAGCAATCTCCTCAGGACTTCCAGGATTCTTAAACAGCCGTTAGCTCTTCAAAGAGATCCTTCCATTCTGGATTCATCGTATTAATCAACGCTTCTTTCTTCTTCCGAGAGCCGGCCTTAATCTGCTTCTCTCTCGCAATTGCATTGATCGCGTCATCGAATGACTCGAAGTAAACAAGTTTGTCCACGTTATATTGCTTCGTAAAGCCGGGAACAATCTTCATCCGGTGTTCCGAGACTCTCCGAATGAGGTCATTCGTCATTCCTGTGTATAAAACCGTATGGTGGTTATTGGTGAGAATGTAGACAGCGAATGATTTAAGGTGCATGATGATCGCTCGATAAACCGGAGGGGATTGCTTCGTCGTGCTTCGCACTCCTCGCAATGACGTGGTTACTCTTTATTCACCTGCGCAACATGCCTCAGTATCTCCACCGCGCACGCATCTTTGGAGAGCAGCGGCAGCGATTTGGCGTCACCATCGCGCGTGAAGATCGTCACTTTGTTCGTATCGTGTCCAAAGCCAGCGCCGGACTCGGCCATGTCGTTCAGCACGATCATGTCGAGATTCTTCTCGGTCAGCTTGCCGCGCGCGTATGCTTCGGAGCCTTCGCCTTTTTCGAGCGCGAAGCCAACAACAATTTGTCCGGCGCGTTTAGCGTGCGCAATCTCGGAAAGAATATCGGGTGTCCGCTTGAGCTTGATCAAAAGATCGCCATCGGTCTCGCGCTTCTTCATCTTCGATGTCAAAGTTTCTTCCGGCGCGAAGTCGGAGACGGCGGCATTCATGATGACGATGTCAGCATTCGGAAGCTTGGCACGGACGGCGGCGAGCATCTCCTCTGCGGTTTCGATGTCGATGCGTTTGGCGAGGCCATCCGTGCGAATCGCGGTTGGTCCCATGATGAGCGTCACCTCCGCGCCCATGCGCCGGGCAGCCATGGCAAGCGCGGCGGCCATCTTGCCGCTGGAGCGGTTGCCGAGGAATCGCACGGCATCGATCGGCTCGTAGGTTGGCCCACCCGTAATGAGGACGCGCTTGCCAGCGAGCAGATCGCGTTCGTTGCCAATGAGCGTTGCGAATTCGCGGACGATGTCTTCCGGCTCGGGCATGCGCCCCATGCCGATAAGTCCGCTTGCAAGCCGGCCTTTGACGGGGCCGATCTGGAGCGCGCCATGTCCGCGCAGCCACGCGAGCGATTCCTGCACGGCCGGTTGCAGCCACATCTCTTCGTCCATCGCTGGCGCGAGCACGAGCGGCGTCCATCGAGGGAGCGATGCTGCGACGAGCGCGACAGGATCGCCATAGATCGCCGAGCGCAATTTGCCGATCATGGAGGCCGAGCACGGCGCGATCAGCATCGCGTCGGCACTGCGGGCGAGATGGACGTGCCATGTGCTCAACGCCACAGCCTCCTGAATACGAGGACCAGGCGAGGGCTGACCTGCAAAGACAGCGGTGATCGTCTCAGTCTCCGTCGCCACGCTCATTTCGTCTGCGCTGACGAACTGCCGCGCACTCTCCGTCATCGCGCAGAACACCTCCGCGCCTTCGCTTTTCAGCAGCGCGGCAATGCGCGGCGCCTTGATCGCTGCGATCGAGCCGCTGACGCCAAGCAGAATGCGCTTTCCTTTGAGGGCTTCAGACATTAGGACAAAAATACGACGTGGTTTGGAATTGTCAACTGTACACGGCAATATAGATTCATTCCCGGCATCCGTGCGGCCTTCAGGTTTTGGTACTACTACCCGGATTTCTCTTGCCCCTGCCCCGTGTTAGCACAATTCCAGCATGAATCAGGTCATTACCCACATTGAGCAGGTTGACGCTCCAGCGCTAAAGCCCACGGTCGAGCCGGACGCTGAGCTGCGTTCGCTCTTCGCGCTTTTGGACGATCCCGATCCGCGCGTGACCCAGGCGGTAACGGATCGCATCCGGATGCGCGGCGAAGACGCCGTGATACCACTTCTGAGTTTCATGGAGTCCGCCTGTGATCCGCTGGCCCGCGAGCGGGCTTCGGTGCTTACGGCTCATTTCAATCTCGATCACTTGCGCGCGGGCTTCCAAAGTCTGGCGCTGCGATTCAAACGTGGCGATCCGCAGGCATTCGAGGATGGCATTTTTCTCATCGCGCGATTCGGCAATCCCCGGCTGAACGTCGCGCACTGCCGCTCGCTGCTGGATGATTTTGCATCGTCGCTGGAAGACCGCATTGCGGGACTCTCTTCGGCGCTGGAAGTTCTCGACGAGATCAATTATTTCTTTTTCGAAGAGCTTCACTTTCGCGGCAACCAGGCGAGCTTTCTGGAGCCAGAGAACAGCTACATTGATAGCGTCCTCGAGCGCCGGACGGGTATTCCGATCTCGCTCGCGACGGTTTACTTGCTCGTGACCCAGTGCCGTCTGCGCCTGCCGTTCAGCGGCGCCAGCGCGCCGGGACATTTCCTCGTGCGGTACGATGGCCTTCGTGCCGAGCCACTCTTTATCGATGCGTTCAATGGCGGCACAATCCTGCGCGCGCGCGATATCAAGCGCTATCTCGATTCATCCGGACTCCCGTTCCATACCCAGTTTCTCGCGCCGTCCCAACCGCGCGGTGTATTACTCCGAACCATCCGCAATCTGATTATCGTCTTCACCGAGCGGCACGATGCACCCGCCCGCAAAGCCTTCGAGGAGTTCATGGGAATCCTCGCACCCGATGCCGCCGAAGGGCAAGCGTTTTTGCGCGGCCTCGAAGGGTAGCACTCAGCAGTTTAGATGAATTATGAAGGATGAATGATGAAGGGCACTTTCCTTCACCATTCATCCTTCATAATTCCTCATTGTCGTCGCCCCTATGTCGTACAAAAACTTCCTGAACGAACTGCCACCCCTTGAAGATTGGGGCGAGCGCATTTACACACGGCCCGAACTCGAGTATCCGAGCGAACTGAACGCCGCCGCGGAATTGCTCGACCGCAATGTCTCGCTCGGACGCGGCGAGCGACCTGCGATTTATTACAGAGAGGAGGTCATCACCTATCAGGACCTTCTCAACCGCGTGAATCAAATGGGCAACGCGATGAAGAAGCTCGGCGTCGAAAAAGGCGACCGCGTGCTCATGCGATTTCCAAATACGCCGACCGCGGTTGCGGCCTGGCTCGCGTGTCTCAAGATCGGCGGCGTGGTCGTGATGATCATGCCGATGCTCCGCAGCCGCGAGATCAGCTACCGCGCGAACGACGCCGCGTGCAAGCTGGTCCTGTGCGACATTGGCTCGATCGACGAGGTGCAGAAGGCCGAACCAGCCATGCAGACTGTGCATAAGATTCTGGTGACCGATGGGACACACGACACATACGAATCCTTCGAGTCATACTGGCAGAAGGAGTCCGACATGCTCAAGCCTGCACTGCTTTCACGGGATGATCTTGCACTGATCGGCTACACGTCCGGCTCGACCGGCGATGCCAAAGGCACCGTCCACTTCCAGGACGATATCCTCGCCATTGCCGATGGCTATGCACGCAATATTTTGGAGCCGACGGAAGACGATATTTTCGCCGGTCATCCATCGCTCGCGTTTACGTTTGGGTTAGGCGGGTTGCTTGTGTTTCCATTCCGGTTTGGAGCGAGCACGGTATTGCTCGATCAGTTCACGCCGGAGAATATGCTGAAGACGCTCGTGCGGTATAAAGCGACGATCTCCTTCTGCGCGCCGACCTGCTACAACATGATGATGCGCTTAGACGAGAAGAACGAATACGATCTCTCCTCGTTGCGGCTTGGCGTGAGTGCCGGCGAGACGCTCCCGAAGCAGGTGTACGAAAAGTGGAAAGCGAAATACGACGTTGACATCCTCGATGGCATCGGCTCGACCGAGATGCTGCACATTTTCGTCTCCAACCGGCCGGGAGATGTGCGCGCCGGCGCGACCGGCAAGGCGGTGCCGGGATATGAAGCGAAGATCGTTGACGAACAGGGTAACGATCTTGGCCCGAACCTGCCGGGGTTGCTTGCGATCAAAGGCCCGACCGCGTGCCGTTATTGGAAGAAGCCCGACCGGCAAAAAGGCTATGTGATGGACGGCTGGAACGTGCCGGGCGATGTCTTTATGATGGACGACGCCGGTTACTTCTACTATCAGTGCCGCAACGACGATCTGATTATCACTGGAGGTTACAACGTCTCACCGCCGGAGCTGGAAAGCGTTATCAACGAGCATCCATCCGTAAAAGAATCAGCGACGGTGCCGAAGCCAGATGAGTTGCGCGGCGCGATCGTAAAGGCATACGTTGTGCTCCAACCCGGCGAGCAAGGCTCGGTCCATTTGGTAAAGGAACTTCAGGACTTCGTCAAGCGCGAACTGGCGCCCTACAAATATCCGCGTGAGATCGAGTTCGTCGATGCCCTTCCGCGCACGGATACCGGGAAAGTGCAGCGCTATGTGCTGCGCGAGCGGGCGCAGAAGGAATATGAAGGGCGCTTTGTTGAGGAAGTGTTGTAGGGACACGCCGCTGGCGTGTCCTGCCTGCAGAAAGAGACTTACCGTTGCGAATCAGGACACGCCAGCGGCGTGTCCCTACTTAGTGAGAATAACGTTTCTCGTGATGATCCCCGCCGGCGTGCGAATGAGAAGATAGCGCACACCTTCTCCCCTTGTGCGGCTGAGATCGACCGAGAGTAATTGTTTTCCCGCACCGGCGAACACCAACAGCTGCGAGCTTAGCTTCTGGCCGAGCGCGTCATACACAACGAGCACGCCATCGTTTTGATAGCCTTGCGGTACAAAGAACGACAGCGAGACCTGTCCGCTCGTCGGATTCGGACTGACACGATCGAGCAACAGCGTTTGTGTACCAACGAAGATACTCAGCGTGGAATCGCCGCACGCATAATTCATGGTGAAGTAATGCGTATCTCGAACACTTTGTGTAAGCAGACACCCATTCGTGTTTGTGACCGAGCCAAAGCGCGGATTCGTTAGTACGACGGACGTCTTGAGCGAATCCGTGACATACGGCTGACAAACAACGATGAAGCTGCTGCCAACAGGAAGCGGCGCATCACTCGCCGTCGCTATGTGTATGTGCGCAAGCCGAGTGTTGGTAACGGTGGCGGAATGAACGGCAAGATTGGTCCAGCCGCCACCCGTCGTGGAGATCACATCGACCGGTGTGAGAAGATCTGTGTTCATCACAAGATCGAAATCGAATGTTCCCACGGGCGTGGGGCTCCCGGGCGGCACCAAGATGGAGATGCCAACATCACCGCTTGGATACGGTGCCTGTGGATTGCTCATCACAGCCCCAATATTGACGAGAATACCCGGCACACCGATGCCCGTTGCCGAGATCGTAAGCGTCGTATCCGTCGTCGTCCCATCGGCGTGCTTGATTGTAAGTATGGCTGTTGCAGTGCGCTGAAGCGAATCTTGTGGCTTGAACGTGCCGTTGATTAAAGCCTGACCGCGTGTGGCAAGCCCAATAAGACCCGACGATAGCATAAAGTCGTTCGAGTCTGCACCCGATACATGGAAGGCCATGATCGTAATCGAATCGCAGGTGCTATTCGTCAGCGAAACACTGAATGCCGCCGAGTCGCACGTCAGCGCGCTGACACCTTGCGAAGAAGCTAAAGTAATATGACCGGGATCGTTCGTCACCGTGATGGAGCATGGAACTGACTTCGTTCCGGCGCTGGTCGTCAGCTGGAGATTTGCAGTATAGATGCCCGCGGATGCAGGGTGGAAGTGGATACGAATAGTGTCGTTCGAAGTCTGGGCGATTGTTTGCGCTGGCGCCCGTGAGAAGGAGAAGCCGTTCTGAGCATCGAAGCCAGCGTTCGACACACTAATTGCTCCACAACCGAGCGTTGTCAGAAGGATGGTTGTGTCCGCATCCGCGCAAATCGAGATGCTGCCAAGATCAAGTGCGCTGATTTGCTTCGGCTGTGTACTCTGGATAATGAGATCGGGCAATCCACTCGTGCCATTTCCGACGATGTTCAGAATCGTATCGTATTGTCCAGAGCCGTCATAGGAGACTGTGACGTGAACGTGGCCACTTCGCGGACCTTGCGCCGTTGGCTTGAATGTGAGATGTAGTGATACCGATTCGCCGCTATGCAGCGAATCCAAACCCGCAATCGGCTGAACGGTGAACGGCGTATCCGTCACCACTGATAGCACTTTGAATGGCTTGCACGCGACGTTGCGCAGCCCGATTGTGAACGATGCCGAATCACAGAGCGAGGATGGAATGGTATCCGCCACCGCAAGCACGACGGCACGCGATGGCGTGTAGCCGATGCCGGTCAGTGTCACAGAATCGATCTGACTGCCGTGATATGCGTAGAGCGCGCCGTTATCCTGTTGCGGCACGCCGGGCGCATACCGGATCAGGAACGAGCGAGAGTCACTCGCGCTAAGTACAAACGGCCGGAAGTTCGAAACCAGCGAGAACGCGCCGCCGATTGTCTGAAGATTATCGACAGAAATATCTGCGCAGCCCTGGTTGGTAAGGGTCACTTTGTGAAGCTGCGATACACAAAGCGAGACCGAGTCGAAATTGACAACCTTCGGCGCGGTCGTGTCCAAAAATGTGATTCCGGTCGATCGCGGCGCGATGCCATCCAATGGAATCGCGATGATGGTGTCTTCCAAATAGCCATCGGGTTGCGCTATCGTAATTCGAACTTGAGCGATCCATGCGCGCTCAAGCGCGGCATAATACAAAATGTGCAGCGTATCAACACGCAACTGCGAGAAGTACCCAAAGTCGTTTGCGTAACCAGGCGCGCTGAGTTCGTGCAGCGAGTCATTCAGGAAATGGACGCCCGCAACACGGCTCGAATCGCAGGCCCGGTAGCCGAAGGCAATTGCGGCATAAGCGCTATCACATCTGTGGGCCCTCACAGCCGAAGTCGGCGGCGCGAGTGTCACGAATTGCAGCACCGAAGGCGTGAGCGTGCTATCGCCGCCGTTCACCGTCTTGTAAACATTGCCCGTGGTGTCGAACGCATAAACCACAGCACCACGACCAGTTACGGCGAAGCGCGTGTCAACCGTATTTACAGGGCCGCCAATGAACTTCCAGTTTGTACCACCGTCCATCGTGCGCATGAACCCTTGCGGCCCAGACTGCGGAGGGGGCTGCCCTTGAACATAGACAATCGAGCGACAGATGCTTGAGCCTGCCACGCCGCCATTAAGACCATCAGAAGGATATGACCGGACGGTTGCCGGAGTTGGATTCGCCACCGGAGTTCGGAGAAGGGCTGAGGCCGTCTGGAACGAATTATGTTCACTTGCGATAAAGAAGTTACGTTTGAAGCGATCTGCGAACACCGACCATGCTTCGAGGGAATCGCTCTCGACCGGAGACCACGTGCGGCCTGAATCCGTTGTGATAAGATGAGGCTCGGTTGGGTGACCCGTTGCCGAGACGTAACCATTGGCATCGTCTACGAAGTCGATACCAAGCGGATAGCCCGTGGAGCCAACGACCGACCAGGTCTTCCCCTGATCGCCGGAGAAGATAACACCGAAATATGGATATGCCGGGACATCACCATGTTCGGTATAGAAAATACCTCGCTTGGTTTCCCGGATGCCGAAGGCGCTCGCCGCAGTCCGGAACAAGCTCCACGAGTGGCCCCCATCGGTCGAGCGAAAGATGCCGCTCCAACCCTTCATGTTGCTTTCCTTGATCGTCGCCCAGCCATGGAGCCGGTCGCGGAAGTAAATATCGGTGACCTGCCCGAGGATCTGATCGTTCGGCAGATGCGCCTGCAGCCAGGTCACGCCGCCGTCATCAGTAAAGAAGATTTTTGCGGGCAGACCATGACTGGGATTATAATCTCCCGTTCCAATCAGGCCTTCCGTCGCATTGAAGAAGAATGCGCTCGCACCGCGCGTGCCTTTGAACTGCGTGAGGGGGATCCACTGTGCATGCGCGGATTGCCACACGGCAGAAAGCGCGAGCATGGCGAGCAGGACGATGCGCGAGATCTTCTTCATGGGCGTGCAACAATGAGTCGTGCAATGCTGCTTCCGACGCGTACCAGGTAGGATCCATCGGACAGCAAAGATACGTCGAATGTGTTTTGCTGTGGCAGCACACTCATTATCTCGCGACCAAGAAGATCGTAAATGACAACAGGTGCACCCAACACGTCTCCACCGCGCAGCCCAACGATTGAAGAAGCTGGATTCGGATACAGTGAAAAGCGCCTATCGAGGGATCGCTCCGATTCAACGTCTGCATTCGTGCTCCCAACACCCTGGGCAGAGATGAAGCGATGTCCGGCGTTGGTGCCGATCTCGATTGATTCGAGCGCATCCCCTCTCATCTGGGGCGCGAACGTCACGCTGACGGCGAGGTCATTGCCGCTCTGAATGTTTGCCGGCATTGTCGGCACAACATGCACGGCGAAAAGATTGGGGTTGGTCGAGACGACTGAATCGACGCGAAGCGGTGAGCAGCCCGTGTTCGAGATCTGAAATGTGAGCGTCTTCGGCGAAACCAGTGAGACGGTGCCAAAATCAAGATTGCTCAGCGGCGCAAGAACTGGCGGTAGCGTGCTGCTTGTCGCAATGAGTGGAAAATCCAGATGCTCGCGAAGGCCCCACTCGATGCCATGAAACCAGAGCCGGAGCACGGCAGCATCCACGCCCGCCGCAGTCGGTGTGTAATTGAGTGTCACCGTCATGCCATCTCCAAATAACGTATGGGCGGCAAAAGTCTTTACAATCTTACCCGTTGCCGCAATCACGCTGATCGAGTCGATGCGCGCGCCGACACAAAGAGCGGTGGCGATATGGACATCGACGGTGTACTTCTTCGCACTGGCGAGCGAACCGCATACCGTGTCGACGAGTGAATCGGCCTGAACGGCCACGAAGTTTTTTATGGAGTCCGTAATCTCACCGTTGAGTCCATCGCGGCTGCTGGCGAGAAACCCTGTCGTGTCCCACCACCAAAAGAGCGAGCCACGGTCAAACGACCAGCCGCGAACAAGCACGCCGCGTGTCAGCGGCGGGGTGATGCCAACATCTTCGAAGGTTTGGCCTTGGTCCGCACTCCGAATGTTATCGTAATCCCGGCCAAGGAATGGGTTGTTGGAAATAAAGAGCACTCCAGAACAGTCATGCGAGCCCGTCACAAATCCTGACAGCTTCAGCCACGAGGAGAATGGTGGCGGCGGAGTCTGTGACAACCACGTCATTCCACCATCGGTGGAGCGCTGAATGGTATCTCCTCCCGCGTATGCAATATTGTGCATGGCATCGGCAAAGATAGTCGTGCAGAAGCGAAGGCCGGACTGAACAACGTGCCATGTTACGCCGGCATCGGTCGAACGATAGAGCGTGGAATAGGAACACGCCAGAACGATCGCATCCGAAAGGTGGTCGATCGCCGTGATCGAATCGCCTTTCGGAATGCCGGTAGCCATTTTCAACTGCGTGCCATCAACGGTGTAGTAGAGTTGGCTGTCGGAGTAGAGGAACACGCGGCTTGGTGTCGCTGCGATGAGTGTTAAATCCTTTTGCGCGGTGGTGTTCGTCCACGACGACCAATGCTTCGATCCCAGAAAGAGCCCGTTGTTCTTGATCGTCGCCCAGGCATTCAGCGAGTCCTGGATAATAATGCCCGTGACCGCGTTGGGCGCCTGGAAGACGCCGGTCAGAATGGAATCGTCCACTCGTTGAATCGCATGCGTCGGGTCCTTCAAAGAGAGAAGTCCCTGATGCGCGTTGAAGAAATCAACTGCGGCGACCGGCGCCGTGCCGAATCGCTGCCAGGAAGCGTGAAGTGGCGCCTGCGCGCTCACGATCAGAATGAGAAACAGAAGGGACAGGGTCCGCATCGAATTAGGATTTAAGACTCTCCTCAATGGATACAGCAGCAATGGTGGACGACCGTTCAATCACCGGCGACGCAGTCGATTTTAGAAAACTCGGACGCGCAATCGGTTTGGCCTCTGAGGGCAGTGCAACTTCCAACGGTAGTTCCGCCGAGACAACATTGGAAGGCACGCTCTTGTTGCCAGCCAAATCGTAGGCCCGGATGTAATACTGATACCGGATTCCCGAGGCCGCCAAGTGATCGGTCCACATCGAGGTTGTGATCGAGTAGATGTGCGAGAAGCTCGCGCCCGCATCATCTGATCGCCAGACCTCGTAGCCCATGATGGCCTCGTTGTCGGTTGCCTGCTTCCAGCTCAGGCGGATATTGCCAGAACGAACCAGCACTGCGAGTGGCGCTGGTACACTCCAGACTGGCGCGATCGCGTCGTCAGAACGTGGCGCTTGAATCAGATCCTTCGGCCAGAGGCCGCAGACGACTTGGTGGAAGTTCTCATCGAGCGCCTTGCAAACATTCCAGTAAATACATTTGACGATCTTGTCGCTCTCACCCATGCGCGCCTTGCGCGGCAAATCGGGATCGGCAAGCAATGCGCGCGCCATGCCGATGAGATCGGCGCGATCGTTTTGCAAAATTTCTTCCGCGAATTCCGGCGATGGGATTTTGCCCGTTGCAATGACCGGCGTCTCGAAGCCATACCGACGGAGCATTCGGCGCGCGGCTTCGGCCATGTGCAGATTGTACCCATCGGGATATTCCATTGGCGGCATACAGCGGTCACCCGAGTAACCCGTGTAGGGATAAAGCACTTCGCCATCCTTGTGAACTGCGTCTTCGAACTTTCCACCAGCCGAAAGCGAAATGTAATCCACCCCCCGTATCGTGGGCGATGCTGCTTGCGCAAATTTGAGCGCAATCACCTGCGACTCTTCGGTCGTGTACCCGCCCTTGATGCACTCCTCGCCCAAGTAGCGGACGCCAACGGGGAAATCATCGCCGACCATGCGGCGCACTTCCTTGACGACTTGCAGTGGGAGCCTCATTCGGTTATCCAGCGATTTGCCGCCATAAAGATCGGGACGCTTGTTCTTCTTCGAGAGAAAGCTCGAAAGCGTGTAGGCGTGCGCCATGTGCAGCTCGACGCCATCGAAGCCGCACTCGCGCGCGCGCAATGAGGCCTGTCCGTATTGCTCGATGATAAGCTGGATATCGGCAATCGACAAGTCCTCGATCTTCTGCCGCCATCCGTTTCGCGCGATCTTCAGAAAGTGGATGATCTGGGGGACGACTTTGCTATTACTGGTGCCGTGTATCTTCTGGGCAAGCTCGGTGAGCCCCGGCTTGAACTCATCGCCACAAATGCGAAGCAGTGGACCCGACTTCGCGGAGTGAACCGCCATCGCTTCGACGACGATGAGACCAACCTCACCCTGCGCATACCGCACATAGCGATCGGTGATGTCCTTATTGACGAAACCATCCTCACCCGATAGTCGCGTGACCATCGCCGGCAGCACGAGCCGGTTCGGCAGCGTCATCGAGTTAATGCGGTAGGGGGTAAAGAGTTTGGCGAACATGAAACCTGTCTTTCGCTGACTAAAATGGATTGCGCTGACTGACGTTTAAACGGGAAAAACTCTTGGAATTCCATCAGCCTCATCAGAAGAATCAGTGCGATCAAGATTGAAAATGGATTTTCGCCAGTAACGTTCACGTATATTTGTGGTCATGACTTTCCTCGAAAAACTCCGCGCCGCCCAGAAGAGAAGCCAATCTCTCCTCTGTGTCGGGCTCGACACCGATTGGCGCAAGCTGCCGGAATCGCTCAAAGGCGAAGCAAATCCCGTCCTCGCGTTCAACAAAGCGCTGATCGAGGCCACGAGCGACATCGCCTGCTGCTACAAGCTCCAAATGGCTTACTACGAAGCCTATGGCGAGCGCGGCATTGCGGCGGTACGCGAGACGCTGGCCTTGATCCCGAATCACATCCTGACCATCGCGGATGTGAAGCGGGGCGACATCGGCGCGACGACCGACCTCTATGCCTACGCCTATCAGGATCTGTTCGAGTTCGATGCCGTCACTGTGAGTCCTTACATGGGCTTCGATGCCGCCGAGCCATTCCTGCGCCGCGAGGACAAAGGCGCGTTCTTCCTCGGGCTCACATCGAACAAGAGCGCGCGCGATTTTGAGTATCTCGAACTCAAGAATGGCAAGCTGCTCTACGAAGAGATCACCGACAAAGTCCGCGAGTGGAACGCGCCGAAGCAAAACGCCGGACTTGTCGTTGGCGCCACAAAGCCATCCGAGCTGCGCGCATTGCGTGAGCGTGCGCCAGAACTCCCCTTCCTCATTCCTGGCGTCGGCGCGCAGGGCGGCACGATCAAGGACGTGATGGAAAACAATGGCTCCGGCCTCGCGCTCATCAATATCAGCCGAGGAATTGCTGGTGCGTCCAATGGCCCGGACTTCGCCGAGGCCGCGCGCAAAGCATCGATGAAGTATGTCGAGGAGATGCGAGCCGCCTGAAGACCTCGAGCCGCTACTGCACCTGGATGAAAGGCACCGAAAAACTCGTCGCCGTACCGTTCGTGCCGCTCGGGCCGTCGTTCTCTTCGTAATTGGTCGCCGATAGTGTGGGTGAGAAGAGATAGGTTGTGAAGTACGTCTGGTCCGAGCCGTCGGCTTTTGGATTGAGCTGGACTGCTGCGTAGTACTTCCCGGACTCCATCGCGCTCCCGACGGCTGGTCCCACTTTGAACGAGACCGTTACAGAAGGATCGCCGAGCATGTTCACCGTGCTCCCGCCGCCATAGAGCAATGCGGATGCGCTTCCTTTGGGAAGGCCCGTCGAATTCTGAAATCCCAGACCCAGAAAGACGGTAACATTCTTCGCATCCGATGTCACCGGCACGGTGACTGTGATCGTTTGACCCACCGATGCGGAACTGACCGAGAAGGTCGGACTACCGATCATCTTGGGGTAGACGCCGGTGGGATTGTTCGTCGATGGACTCGTGCTGCTGGAGCACGAAACCGACAGCATCGCAGCACACAGTGAAAGAAGAACGGGCGCAACAGCGCGCTTAAGAGATGTGAAGAAGCTCATCTGATTCTTGAAATAGTCATGATATGACACTGGTGCGAGCCTCATACGCGTACCACACGAACGCACAAAAATAACACAATTACCGCGCGATCACAATTTTGCCGGAAGCGACCTCGCCACCAGTTTCCATGCGATAAAAGTAGACGCCGCTTATCAGCGCGTTTGCATTGATGTGATCGGAAGTTGACAGCGCTGTAGCGGAAAGGACTCGCTCTCCGAGCACGTTCTCGATCTCGAAGCGGAATGTACCGACGTAATCCGTCGGCAGCACTACGCGGATCGAGTGACCATCATCCGAAAGACGGAGCGACATCTGCACTTCGGTAGCGGCAGCGGCCGGAACCGCGAGCCGTGAGAGCGAGTCCTTACCATAGGAGCCGGTCCAGGCGTATGCATCACTATCACGGTACCCATAGACGTAGACACCGACGCCCTTGTCGGACAGGATCTCATGCGCGCCCGGCGAAACGCCTTTGAAGCGATAGACCGAGTAAATGCCATCGACATACAGTGCTTGCCCCGTGCGAATGTCCTGACCATCAATGGTTACAAACGATGCCTTCTTATTTGTGATGACGTTTACGTAATTGGTATAGGCCTGCTGGGTTCCACTCGAATCGGCGGTCTGAAAAAGCACATCAGACGAAAAGTGCTCAATAGGATTGATGATGACTTCGGCCGGAAATCCGCTACCGACAAAATTATCTGGGTAGCTCGGGCTATTGATGTACTGCACGAGCAGGAAGGGGGCGATCGATGTCCAACGGCTTGGCTGATCGATATCGTTGCGCCAATACGAGTCATATACTTTGGAGGAGAGATAGTATGTCTGTTCCTGCTGTATGTCATTATCGTACCGGTAAATAATTTGGCCAGGTTTGGTAGCGATCACAAGAAATGTGCTGGCGTTGTGTGAAGGCTGATTGCCGGGCTTTTGAAAGAACGGCGCGGTGTAATACGTTCTGCCCCACGAACTCACGGGCGGAAGCATCTCGAACACGTGATTGGCTGGGGGGAAGTCGCATGGAACCCTGGCACCTGCAGACCCTCCAACAACGCCGATTGGAAAGTTCGACGTGATGACGGTGCCAGATAGATCGTAGTTATCGCAGTCTTGCGTGCAGGTCGTTTTGAATTGGACGGCCTGGCCCGTATTCAGCACCACCTGGAACGTCTGTCCCTTATATGCAGAGAGGCAGCTGCAGCAGATCCCGTCGCTGGGCTCGACGCGCACGTCTGCAGTCGGAGTAATATTGACCGTGGTATTATCCCGATTGGCGACGATCGCAAACTCGGACGGCTCGTCATAGACATAGGTTCCAGACCAATCGAACATCGAGGCATATCCCGCGACGACATACTCCGTCCCCCAGTCATCGCTCGGGATCAGGTACATCCCATCCGACGATGCGGTTGCCTCTGACATGAAGTAACACACGATGCCGGCATTATCCGACCAAACATGGACCCCGAAGTTGCTCACATTCCCACTGGACTGCATCATCCATGTCAGCGGAATGCTGAGCATGCTACTCTTGCCAGCAGAGACGTGGACCGCCTTCACGGCCTTACCCGTAAGCTGCACAGACACGTCCGCAGTATCCGGGGCGGTTACATAGAGGACGAGCAGAGTCCCTGGATTATTCCAAGCGTGGTTCGTAATGATCGGAAACCAGAAATCACGTCCGAGCGCGGCAGCGTGGCTCCCTCCCGAACCTCCATGAGGCAAGGATAACTGTGCCGAAAGGTTCAACGGAACAGCGAGAACGAGAACGAAGAAAGACAGGGACTTCCTCATACCGTTCAAAGCGTCACTTCGCAATAATAAGTTCGCCCGACTGCACCTCACTACCCACCACAAAACGATACACATATATTCCATTCGGTAGCGTGCTGAGATTGATTAGGCGCGTGTGCTCGCCCGAGCTTTCGTGGTAATTCTCTCGATGCACTGTGCTGCCTAAGATCGTCAGCAGTTCGATTGTCACCGGCGATGGTTTGTCGAGCGAGTAACGGAGCGTCGCGGAGTTCTCGGCGGGATTTGGGATAACAACAACGCGTGGCGCAGTGCTTCCAGCCTGCGCTGCCTCGACACCCAGTGCCGCGCCGTTGCCGAGCAGCGTCGCGTGCGCGGTCGTGCAGAGATCTCGGACGAAGAGCGTGTCCGTCGCAGGCAGTGCGGACTGCGGAGTGAAGCGAATCTTCAAAAGCTGCCGCTGTCCCGGCGCGAGCGGCATCCGATCCATGCTGTCGATGGTGAAGCCTCGATCGCCATACTTCAGGTCGAGGTAAGTAATTGGGTCGGTGATCGAGTCGGTGTTCACGATCGTATCGTAGAGCGTGACCGAGTTGCCGGCTGCGATGCTGCCGAAATCGAGTCTCTGGCTGGCGCAAAACAGTTGCGGAGTGTAGGTGCTTGTGACCACGGCATAATTCCCGGCTCCGTCATATGAGGTGGTCGTCAGTATGGCAGACTTATCCGGATCGACAACATGCATGTCGTAATACGATACTCCCTGAGGCGTGCCATCAACCCATGTCGGGTCAAGCGCGTAACCCATATTGCTGAGGGTTTCCACTCGGAAGTAATAGAGTTGCGTTTGACCTGCGCCGGTATCGCTGAGCACAACATGCGCATCCAGACACGATCCGGTGATTGCGGCTTCCGGGAGTATTGTATCGTTGGTGCTGTATGTCGTCGTTGCGAATGTTACCGGCCAGCTATAGGACTCCTGATACCCGTAACCATAGACATAGACCCCCACGCCGGAATCCGATCTCACCACATGCCCGCCCGGTTTGAGATTGGAGACGCGATAACCTGAGTAGATGCTGTCAATATAGACGCTGTTTAGACCAACAACGGAA
>JADGPZ010000167.1 GCA_017882165.1 Candidatus Kapaibacterium sp. | reverse complement strand
GGTCGATCGATAGACGCCGCTGTCGGTGCCGGCAAATACGAGCGTGTCCATCACTTCGAGCGTGTTGACGATCGTCCCTCCCAACCCTACCCCCCATGGGTGCCAGATGGTATCATCCGTGGTCGCGCGACAAACGCCCCGGTTCGTTCCGGCCAGAACATACTTGCCCATCACCGCGAGGCACTGGACGCTGTACGCGCAGCTATCTGGTGACCAATGCGCGCCATTATCAGTCGAACGATAGACTGCTTCCCCTTGCGCGGATACGAATAGCGTTGAGTCAAGAACGGCGAGAGCGCTCATGCCGAGATAATCTGGGAGCCCATTGCTCAGACGGGTCCAGTTTCGGCCGCTGTCGATCGAGCAATTGACAGATCCCGCGTCTCCGGCAAACAGAGCAGTACCTTTGACGGCAAGACAAGCGACATTCGTCAATCCGGTCTTCGTCCAGTTCTCACCACTATCAGTGGATCGATAGACGCCGCCGCCGTAAGATCCAGCAAAGAGACACGAACCGATGGTGGACAGAGCATAGACCGGATAGTTTGGTAATCCGGCACCAACATAAATCCAGTGCCCACCGTTATCAGTGGTACGATAGAGACCACCATAATCAACGCCGACGAAAAGATTGTTGCCGCAAAGCGCAAGACAGAGCACGGACCCGCCTCCCGGCCCATTCGTTTGCACCCACTGCGAGCGCAAATAATCGGTGGGCGCAACTGCGAGCGCGGCGAAGAGGGTGAGTGCGATGAGCCGCTTCGGTAGCATCATACCATTGAAAGTGCAAGCCGGGTGGGATAGTGCCCGTCGGCGGAGGGCAAAACGGAGTGCCATTGTCTGAACCGTGTCTGAACCATGATTTTAAGAGATTTAAGAGATTTTTGAGATTGGCATCAAGGCTATCTTTCTTAATCAAAAGAATCTCATGAAATCATGGTTCAGACGTGTAACAACTCGCCGGTTTCGGTGGTATATTGGTAGTGGGACTATGGGCACCAATTGTCTTTCTGCAAGAATTGTCATACCGCCCGCCGCGGCGGGTTCATGAACTCCAAACAAAAATCGAACATCAAAAAGATTTGCGCTGTCTTTATGAATTGGTGAATATGGCTTGGAATCGCCATTGTTCATGAAGCACAAACGCTCGCGCGCCATTGTAAATGTCTTTTGGAAAGGACCTGATGACCCCCAAAGTGTCATTCCCGCGAAAGCGGGAATCCAAGTTCGACTCGATCGTGGAGTCGATGCCGACCTCGAAATCCGGGGGCCTGGATTCCCGCTTTCGCGGGAATGACAACTGGCAACACCAATGCCTTTCTACGCGCACAACTTTCACGAACCTTCCGGGGTACTATTTCGTATAGGTGACCATGCTATTACAACCGAATCAGCTCATGGGAATGCCCGTGGCAGCGGCTCGAAAATTCGAGCAGCATGTCAAGGATCTTCCCGAGGCTGCCGTGACCACTGCACGCGCTCTTATCAGCGCGGAGGAGCGGCTCCGGCAGCGTATCGGTTCGGCTTTGCGCGTCACACTGGCGACGCTCTTCTTCCTCGTCTCAGGCCTGATTTCCTTGGGTGCGAACGCTGCCGCTGCCGCAGCTTCCGCGCTTGCCAAGAAAGTCAGTCCCCAGTCGCAACTGCAAGAGAAGAGCCACCGCGCAAAACGAACCAACTCCCATCTGAGGGTGAAGCCCCATGTCCGTCACTCGGATAAAGCTCTGCTTCACGCGAAGATGTCCCACTTGCAGCAGCACCACGAGCATGGGATCGCATCGTGGTACGGCAACGAGTTCAACCACCGGCGCACAGCCAGCGGGGTCCGCTTCGATACGCACGCCATGATGGCGGCGCACCGGACGCTCCCCTTTGGCAGCAAAGTCCGGGTGACCAATCTCCTGAATCACAAGTCGTGCATCGTCGAGATCACGGATCGCGGTCCGTTCAAGGCGGGCCGGATCATCGATGTGAGCCAGGCCGCCGCACAGAAACTCGACATGGCCCAGACCGGGACGGCGCGGGTCGAGATCGAACTGTTGGCGAGCGAGACGATCTTCCGTGACATCGCATCCGAGTCATACGAGGACGCGTCGTTCGAGCGGAATCGTCCTGTTTTCGACAACATCCCTTCTACTCGGCAGCGGACGCTGGACAGCATCTTGCTGAAGGCGACTCAGGACCAAGCTTCCCGCTAATCGTGACGATCGATTGTTTACAGCCGCACCAGAATTGGTGCGGCTGGGTTTTTCCATATAATTGTACTGCTATCAGCTCTATCTATCTAACTGAATATCAATGCGCCGATTCATCCTTCTTTCCGCTTTCACATCCCTGCTGCTGAGCTATCAGCCATTGGCACAAGCGCAGGACACGACGTATGGCTGGCGGCATTCACTGATTGCCTCGCTGAATCTTGCTCAGGTTAGCTTCTCGCACTGGGCACCGGGCGGCACGGATGCGTTCAGTTATGTCGCCTCGATCAATGGCAAGTCTGAGAAGAACGCGCCGATGACCAATTGGGCGACGTCGTACAAGCTTGCCTTCGGACAAACGAAGCTGGACGGACAGGACACCCGCAAAGGCGACGACGAGATCAATATCGAGTCGATGCTTACCTATAAGCTTGGCGTCCATGTCAACCCGTATGCAGCCGCATCGCTCCGGACACAGTTCGCGACGGGCTACCAGTATCCCGATTCAGGCGCGCGCGTCGCCGTTTCGGACTTGTTCGATCCGGCCTACATCATGCAAAGCGCTGGTGTTGGGTGGAAGCCGTCAGCGATCTTTCAGACTCGCGTGGGTCTTGCATTGCGCGAGATTTTCACGAATCACTATCCACAATATGCCGCTGAACCGTTAGAGGCAGGGAGCAACAAAGCTACTCGTATTCAAGGCGGCGCGGAGTCGGTTTCAGAGTTGCAGTTGCCGGTGGATGACAATGTACTGTTCCGCGCGAAGCTCGACCTCTTCTCGCCGTTCAAGACGATGGACCGCCTGGTGATGCACGCTGAATCGAGCCTGATCGCGAAGGTCAGCAAAGTCTTCAGTGCAGAGTTGACAGCTCTCTTCGTGAACGATCCCGATCTATCCCCTTTCACTCAGATCAAGCAGGGGCTTTCGCTCGGGATCTCGTATGCGGTGCTTTAGAGTGTCGTCAGTGAATAACCGCAACCGGCCTTACGGCGGCCTGCCCGTCAGTCGTGGTTGCACGGAGGTAGTACACCCCGCTCGCAAGGGACTGTGTGTTGATCGTTGAAAAACTGGTCGCAAGCTGATTTGAGGCGGATTGCAACTCGCGTCCAGTGGGATCGAACAGCCGCCAAGTGATTGGCAGATTTGCAGTTAGGAGGATGACTTCAGAGGATTGATAGCGTATCGAAACGGCAAGATCCGAATGCTCAGGAGCATCCTGAACAAGTTGCTGTGCCGGCACAACGACGCTATCGTAACTCATCGGCCGGAGAGTGTGTGTGCCGGTTTTGGAAATCGCCAGGATTTGGTAGTAGAGCGTTTGACCAGGCTTGACCGCGAGATCGCCGGAGTAAATCAGGGAGTCGGCAACGAGCGCAAGCGGCGCTGAACGGGTCGAGAAATCTTGTGAAGTGTGATACTGGACCAACGCTGTTTTGATGCCGCTCGAATCCGCCAGAGCAACGCAGAATTGCACGGTGCTCCCGACCAAGGTAACGCGCTTAATGTGAATGATGGCGCCAAGTTGAAGGGCGGCGGCGTATGCATTCATTCGACCCCAGCCGAGCGCGGTGTCGGGGTGTTTCGCGTTGTCGCCGGTCCGCATGATGGCGCGGCGAATTTGCAGGGCTGTGGCCTCTGGATGCGCTTGGCAAATGAGGCAGCAAGCGCTGGAAACGAGAGGGGTGGCAAAGCTCGTCCCATTTGCTGGGCCGTACCCACCTGAGACATCCTGCACCCAAACGGCCACGCCCGGCGCGCAGATCTCTGGTTTCATACGTCCATCGCCCGTTGGCCCGCGCGAGGAGAAGTCAGCAATCGCATTATCTGGCGCAAGGGCACCGACCGAGATGATACTATCGGCATCGGCGGGAGTAATGAGATGCGGTGCAGCCGCGTTGGCTCCACTGTTGCCCATCGCTGTGACGACCAACACACCAAGCTTAGCAGCATGCTCGACCGCACGGGCGCAAATGCTGGTATGGCCGTTCAGATCAGGATACGTGTAGCTATGTTGAGCCGAATCGAATGTGAAATAGCCGACCGAGCTTGTTGTCACATCAACTCCGGCGGCTTCCATGTCTTCGAGCGCGGCCGCGTAGTTATCCTCCTCGATGTTGCGCTCACTGCGAATGTCTTCCGTCTTGGCAAGATAGACCGAAGCATTATAGGCCGGCCCAATGAGCGAATCCGGCTCGTAACCCATGGCCGTGCTGAAGGTGGATGTGCCGTGATTATCCTGTTTCGGATCGTCAACTGCTTCGTTAGCGGTTACACTATCGTGGAAGACGTAATCGTACTCCGAAAGGATATGGCGTGTTTGCAGAGAGGAGACGACTCGCCAGCGAAATCCCGTGTCAAGAAAGCCGAGCCGGACGCCGGTGGCATCGATACCCATCGCATGGAGAGGTGGTACGTTGATACGGTCAAGTTGGGACTGGGCGTGGCCGTAGTGAAAAATGATGGAATCGATTCCACAGATCGTGTCACTCAGCGGCATAGCAGCATGGTGTAAGACTGGTGCAGCAGAGGCTACCGTGCCAAGTGGCTCCATGGAAAGAATTTCCGCACGCGCGACGGGACCAATCCGAACAACAAACGGCAATGATTGCACACGAACCGCTTGCGACGGAGAGAGGCATGCGCTCACGGCATTCGACCAGCGGGAGACCACTTGGGTCTTGACTCCAAGCTCGGTTAGCGTGTTGAGATATGACACCGAGACCGGCGCATCACTGAGGGTGATCGTCTGAAGCTCACTTGTCCCCATCTCGCGCGAGCGGCGGCGGAGACATTCCTTGGAGAGCATTACTTTGGTGCGCTCGAACTCCGGCTCTCCAGGATGAAAGCACGCCGAGTCAATCCCCTTGTCTCGGAATTCGATCCAATACTTGTTCTGGGATTGAGCGTTAGCCGATGTCGCAGGGCCGAGAATTGCAATAATAAGCGCTGCCAAAGACAAGGACAGCATGGGACGGGACGACAACATAAATTCGGTTTACTCCTTTGGTTTTTACTCCTTCACAAGCCTCTCAATAATGTCCACACTGGTGAGACCCTCGGCTTCTGCATTGAAATTGGTGATAATGCGATGTCGCAACACCGGAAGCGCAAGCGCCCGGATGTCATCGATCGAAGGCGTATAACGCCCATCGAGCAATGCGCTGACTTTTGCGCCGAGTACGAGATATTGCGAGGCTCGAGGGCCGGCACCATAGCTGACGTATTTCGAAACAAAATCTGCGCTGGTGGGCGCTCCTGTACTACGAGATTTCTTACTACGGGTCTTGCTAACGAGGCGGACCGCATACTCGATCACATTGTCGGCGACAGGAACAGTACGGACGAGGTCCTGAAACGCGCAAATCTCCGCGCCACTCATGACCTTCGAGAGCCCGGCGGCATAGGAACTGGTCGTCGTTCGCACGATTTCGATCTCTTCCTTCTCGGAAGGATAATCAAGCCAGAGATTGAACATGAAGCGGTCAAGCTGTGCTTCCGGCAGCGGGTAGGTCCCCTCCTGCTCGATCGGATTCTGTGTGGCGAGCACGAAGAACGGCTCGGTGAGCGTGTATGTCACGTTTGCGGCGGTGACGTGATGCTCTTGCATGGCTTCGAGCAACGCGGCCTGTGTTTTGGGCGGCGTGCGATTGATCTCGTCCGCCAAAATAATGTTGGCGAAAATCGGTCCACGAATAAAGCGAAATTCCTTGGCGCCGGTCGAAAGATTCTGTTCGAGGATTTCGGTGCCCGTGATGTCGCTCGGCATGAGATCCGGCGTGAACTGAATCCGGCTGAAGTTAAGGTCGAGTACGGAGCTGACCGTGCGAATGAGTAGCGTTTTCGCAAGACCTGGTACGCCAACGAGCAGGCAATGTCCGCGCGCAAGGAGCGCGATCATGAGTTCGTTGATGACAGCGTCCTGACCGATGATGACCTTCGCGATCTCGCGCCGCATCTGCTGATATTTGCGGACGAGTTCCGCCGCAGCTTCCACGTCGCGGCCATTCGTCCCGACGCGAGAGGTAACTTCCGTTGATATGTTGGCCATAGTATGCTTAGAGCACGATCTGCTTAGAGAGTGACCGGTGTATGCACGCGCTCGCCTTCTTCATCGAATACTTCGATCTCGCCGAACTCGGCCATGCCGGCCTCGATAGCTTGCACGTTGCCACTGGCAACGATCACCAAGTCCGAAGGCCGGATGTAGTCCCGGCTCACGCGGTAGAGTTCTTCAACAGTGAGCGCCGCAAGTTTGTCGCGGTAGGTTGAATAATAATCGCGGTCGAGCCCATAGAGCACGATCATCGCAATCCGAGCGGCGATCTGCTGCGGGGTTTCGAGTTGCAGTGGGAAATTGCCGATCATGTAATTCTTGACCATCCGCAACTCCTCCTCGGTCACGAAGTCGGCGGTGATCCGTGTGAGTTCGCTTACGATCTCCTCGGCGGCCCGGACGGTAACCTCCGTCCGAACTTCGGTCGAGATTGCAAATGGCCCTGGAAGCGTCCGAGTATCGAAGAAACTGCGCGCACCGTAGGTATAGCCATGCACCTCGCGTAGGTTGAGATTGATCCGAGAATTGAAGTAGCCGCCCAAAAGCGTGTTGAGGGCCGTAAGCGGGATGAAGTCGGGCGAATTTCGTGGAATACCAACATTGCCAATGCGGATGGCAGATTGCACGGCGCCTTCTTTGTCAATCAATCCGACATGCCGACCAGCTACCACCGATGGCTCGATGAG
>JADGPZ010000166.1 GCA_017882165.1 Candidatus Kapaibacterium sp. | reverse complement strand
TCCTTCGGAAAATCGAAAATGTTCTCGACCTCCGCGCCACGAAACCGATAGATGGACTGCGCATCATCACCAACGACCATCACGTTTGCGCGAGACGAGTCATCGCCCGACAGCAATTGCACGATCCGCGCTTGCAAGCGATTGACATCCTGATACTCATCGACCATAATGTACCGATACTTCTGCGCAATCGATCGGCGGACTTTCTCATCGGTTTCGAGGAGCAGGACGAGGTTCGTCAGCAGATCATCATAGTCCATCGTATTCGCCTTACGCTTGTAGGCGTGATAGGCACCGTGCAGGCGAAGGATGTCGCCAAGATCTTCGCGGAAATGCGGGAAGTCGTTTTCGACGACTTCCTCGAGCGGAATCAGACGATTGATCGCCAGCGAGAACATTGCACCGAGCGTTGTCTTTTTCGGAAAACGGCGGCGCGCCGTCGCGACACCCATCTGCGAGCGAAGCAGATTGATCACATCATGCGAGTCACCAGCATCAAGGATCGAAAAATTGTTTGCGAAGCCAATGACTGCGGCATATTTGCGGAGCGTAAGATTCGCAAACGAGTGGAATGTGCCACCAGAGACATTTTCGGCGGCGCGGTCATGCAGAAGCGCCGATGCGCGGCGGAGCATTTCCTGCGATGCACGGCGCGTGAAGGTGAGCAGCAGAATCGACTTCGGATCGACACCCTGCTCGACAAGTCGCGCGACACGATAGGTAAGCGTTCGCGTCTTGCCCGTACCCGCACCGGCAATGACGAGCGCGGGGCCATCCTTGTGCTTGACCGCCTCAAATTGGGCCGCGTTCAGCTCCTGCTCGTACCGGACTTTGAAGCGCGATTCATCAACCTGAGCAAGGTCGGACACGCGCTTGAGCACGAAGCGCTTCGGAGCGACGGTCATTCCCTCGTTGATGGGCACCTGTTCGGACATAAAGGGACAACCCAGGCTGCGCGCGATTAGTTAAACGAACTCGATTACTTGCTGGTTATTCGAAAACACATGAAAACAATTGCTGTTATCGGCGCCGGGACGATGGGAACCGGCATTGCACTTTCGAGCGCGCTCGCAGGCTACGAGGTCGTGCTCTATGACATTGCGGACGGATTTCTGCAGCGCGCATACCGCTCGGTCGGAACGATGACGGATAAGATGGTCGAGCGAGGCAAGCTCACGCACAAAGAGGCGAACGATGCCGCGCTGCGCATCCGGACGACGGCGCACTTTGATCATCTGAAGACAGCCGAGCTTGTGATCGAAGCCGCAATCGAAAAGCTTGAGACGAAGCAGGAGTTGTTCGCGAAATTGGGCGAGATGGTCGGCGAGGAATGCTTGCTCGCAACGAATACCTCTTCCCTTTCCATTTCCGCGATTGCAAGCGCGACACGCAGGCCACAACGCGTGCTCGGGCTGCACTTCTTCAATCCGGCACATGTGATGAAGCTGGTCGAGATCGTCCGTGGACACGAGACGACCGATGACGTGATGTACCGCGCCGAAGGATACATCAAGCAGCTTGGCAAAACGCCGGTTCTCGCCAAGGATACACCGGGCTTTATCGTGAATCGTGTTGCACGGAATTTTTATGGCGAGGCATTCCGGCTCCTCGGCGATGGGATTGCGACACACGAGCAGATCGACCGCATCATGAAGGCGAACGGCTTCGCGATGGGACCGTTCGAGTTGATGGACCTGATCGGGATCGACGTGAATCTTGCGGTCACGCAGTCGGTGTATGACCAGTTCTTTCAGGAGCCGCGTTTCCGGCCACACCTGTTACAGCAGAAGATGGTCGAGGCTAATCTTCTAGGCAAGAAGACGGGGCGCGGCTTTTACGACTATTCGCCTAAGGCTTGAGCGTCACAGCCGTGGGATTGAATTCCTTCTCGTAGCGCCGCCTGCCGACCTTCGTGTAGTCATCTTGCGCGAGTGCGCGGACAATCACGTCACGATTTCGATAAATCGAAATCGTTGTGTAATCCTTCCAGGCAATAGCAACATACATGATGACAGCGGAGCCGAGCACGGCGTATATCGTCTTGCGAAACCAAGCCCTTCGCATCGGTTCTCGGAATACATGAAGCGCGAATAGCACAACCAGCGGAAAGAGGAGCACCGCGCCATGTGCAGGCACCTGGACCTTTGAAAAGAGTGACGATCCATACAGAACAGCGAGTCCTCCAAGCGCTGCATTTCGGACATGGCGAAGCATACGATCATCCTGTTGTTGCCGCACAGTGCGGAAGAGTAGGTATAGTAGTTGTGCAACTCCGGCCACAGCCACAAACACGGTAAACGGCGCAGCCCACCAATAGTCACGCAGGAATTGAAGGCGCTCGCCTGTGTGTGCGCCAATAAAGCGGGTCACATCGAACAGGCCATAGGCAAAATACATACTGATGACGCGAAACAGATCCTTCGCATTCTCGAAGTTGATTTGCACCATGCCGACTGTACTCGGCGCGGTACTTCCAGATGCCGACGCGGGCGAAAGGCCGTATGTGAGTAACGTTGGCAACAGCAGACTTGCTGTCGTCAGACATCCGGAAAGAAACGCGACCGTCTGGATCGCGATCTTTCGAATATTCTTGGTCCGGAGCAAATAGAAGAACGCCACTGCCGTGAATGGCCCGAGCAGAACCCACGAAAGGTGAAGCTGCATGATCCAGAAGATCGCGAAGCCCATCAGGAAAAAACAAACCCATTCGGGCAGCGCGCCGATCCGGAGTTTTGGGTGCGACTCGAAAAATGCAACGAAGAACAGAACTGCGCCCACAATGACGTAGGACGGATTGACGATCCGCGTGAAGAAACACAGTGACCAGGGAATGAGAAAAATATAACTCCAGATGAATGCTCGCGAAAGATCGGGCAAGCGTTTCGAGGCGTACCATGCGAGGAATCCGAGGCTGAGCGTCAGCAGAAGGTTCAAGACGATAAACGGCGCCTCGGGAATCCTCATGAGATACCATCCCGCCGAAACGAGATAGCCTTGCAACGCACCGGGAATCTGCGAGCCGTTGTAGACGAGATCGGCTCCGAAGAAAGGATACGTGTGTGTCGTGAACGCCTTGAGTCCGATCAGATAGATTTGCAGCACATCCTGATCGGGAAACCAGAACTCCGTCGTGAGGCTGAAGATAAACCGAAAGACGACGAGCCCGCAGACCACCAGGACAAGCTGATAGCGCGAGGAGCGAGTTGAAGTGGGCAGTGACATGTGAATGCTGGCTCGGAATCAGAGGAAATGTATCTCGCGCGCTAAGCGTTTTGCGACGGTACGATGATAGCCTTTAACCATGATACCTTTACTTATCACACTTATTAACATGACTATTTCCACCGACGTTCAACCAGTCGTTCTTACACCCGGCGACGCCGCGCCCGATTTCACCGCTCAAGTGACCGATGGGTCGCATGTTGCATTGCACGATTACAAAGGCAAGTCCAATGTCGTGCTCTATTTCTACCCCGAGGACATGACCGGCGGCTGCACGATCGAAGCGTGCAATTTCCGCGACGACCAATCGCAATACAAGACCGCGAACACCGTCGTCTTCGGAGTCTCGATGGACCCGATCGAGATGCACAAGCAGTTCACCGAGAAGGATAAGCTCAATTTTCCGCTCTTGGTGGATACGGACCGCAAGATCATCGACGCCTACGGCGTGCCGGTCGATGGACATCATGCAAAGCGCTGGACGTTCCTCATCGGGAAAGACGGCAAGATCGCAAAGGTCTACCAAAAAGTTGATGCACGATTACACAGTGAAGAACTCCTCAAAGACATATCAGAACTAAATGCCAAACACTAAGAAGCGCCTCTCCTCCCGAGGCGTCGTATTGATCGCATGGGGCCTATGCGCCCCATGCGTCCTATGGACCGTACCCGCAGCCGCGCAGAAGCCAAAGACGACCCCTGCCATCACCGCTCACGATGTGATGGAGCGCGAGTCCATCCTGGCCAGCGATTCGCTCGAAGGGCGCCGAACAGGCGCGCCGGGCGCATACAAGGCCGCACGCTACATTTCGTCCGAGTTCGAGCGTATCGGACTTCAGCCGAGCACTGGTGCAACGGGATCTGCCGCCTATTTGCAGTCCTTCGACTTCTCAGAACATGCGCTCGATACATCCAAGCATGAGCACACGCATGCAATGAATGTCGTTGGCTTTATTCCCGGAAGTGATCCCGTACTCAAGGATCAGGTCGTCATCGTTGGTGCACACTACGACCATCTCGGCTATGGTGGATCGTCCGCGATGGATTCGGTCCACACTATCCACTACGGTGCGGACGATAATGCCAGTGGCGATGCGGGACTCCTCGAGATCGCAGAACATCTGAGCGAAAGCAAGATCCATGCAAAGCGAAGTATCGTCTTCATCGCGTTCTCAGGCGAGGAAGAGGGTCTCTTTGGGAGCGGCTATTATACCTCGCATCCCACGGTGCCACTCGATCGCGTCCAGGCCATGCTGAACATGGACATGATCGGCCGGATGCAGGATAGCACGCTGATCGTCGAAGGCGTCGGCACTTCGCCGATCTTTCGCGATTTGATCGATAGCATGAATTTCCAGAAGGACCTTCACCTCCGTTATTTCCAAACCGGCACGGGGCCGAGCGATCACTCGAAGTTCTACGCGAAGAATGTGCCGGTCCTCTTCTTCTTTACCGGTTTCCATCCGGATTATCATAAGGCGACCGACACAAAGGAAAAAATCAATGCGCCCGGCGAAGTCAAGACTGTGAAGTATGTCGAGTCCATTTTGCTGAACCTTGCGAATCGTCCTGACAGGATCGCATTCACGCGCCCGCCGGGAGACACAGAACAGAAGGCGACATCGTTCAGCGTGTATGTCGGAGGCGTGCCGGATTACGGATACGATGGCGATGGTTTGAAGATTTCGGATATTCGCGAGAAGTCGCCTGCGGATATTGCTGGACTGCTCAAGGACGATGTTGTCGTAGCCGTTGCAGACATGCCGATCAAGACGATCTACGATTACACCAACGCACTGGCGAAATACAAGCCGGGCGAGACGGCGAAGTTTCGAGTAATGAGGAACGGCAAAGAGGTCATTGTTCCTCTGGTATTTGGGAGCCGCCCCTCCCATCACTAACCTTAAAAGTGTCAAAAGCCCGGCTAACGGCCGGGCTTTTTCGTTTCCGGGAGCGGAACAGAAATGCGCTGTCGAACTTTAGCACATTAGCACCTCAGCACTTTAGCACTTCGCCTATGCGCCTTATTTCCTGGAACATCAACGGCATCCGCGCCGCGCACAAGAAAGGCTTCCTCGACTATCTTGCGAGAGAAAGCCCGGACGTGATGTGTCTCCAAGAGACGAAAGCTTCGCCGGAGCAGCTTGACGAGGCGTTGCTTGCCGTCGATGGCTATGAGGCTCATTTCGTCAGCGCGGAGAAAAAAGGCTATTCTGGCGTGGCGATCTATACGAAGCAGAAGCCCGTACAAGTGATCTCCGGCTGCGGGGCAACGCGCTTCGACGCCGAGGGCCGCGTCATATCCGCCGACTTCGGGGATTTTGTGCTCTACAACATCTACTTCCCGAACGGTGGTCGAGGACCGGAGCGGGTCCGCTACAAGCTGGACTTCTACGACCACCTGCTCGACCAATGGCAGGAATTGCGCTCGGAAGGCCGAGAAATCGTGATCTGCGGCGATGTGAACACCGCGCATAAAGAGATCGACGTGGCGCGGCCAAAGGAGTGGTCCCGACAGTCTGGCTTCCTGCCCGAGGAGCGCGCATGGCTTGACAAGATCACCGACATGGGCTACGTCGATGTATTCCGGATTCATAACCAAAAACCCGAGCAATACACGTATTGGGATAACTTCCGGCAAGCCCGCGAGCGCAATGTCGGCTGGCGGATCGACTACTTTTTCGTGACGGAAGGGCTGCTCCCCCGCGTGAAGCACACGGCGATCTACCCTGAGGTCATGGGAAGCGACCACTGCCCGGTGGAGCTAATCCTGGAATAGGCCCGATAGGACTTATCGGTCCGATTGGACCGATTGGACTTCTGCGAAGCCCTGGAACCGGCAAGGTTGAATCGCCGTTTAGGCCGTCCCAATTTCAAAAGGAGAAAACAACAGCGTGGTAGGAATTGTAGTACAGGAGCATGAACCGATCGATCGGGCGCTCCGCCGTTTTAAGAAGAAATACGAGCGCTCGGGCATTCTCAAGGAATACCGCCGCCGCACAGCATTTGAGAAGCCTTCGGTGACGAACAAGCTTCTGCACCAGCGCGCCGCGCGCCGCCAGCTCCGCATTCAGGAAGAGCAGGCGTAGGCTCTCCATTTAAGCTTTTGAAAACCCGCTCACCGAGCGGGTTTTCGCGTTTTTGCCACTCTATCCCAAACGGAATCCGGTATTTTCAGCACAGTACACGCCTCATTGGAAACGAGCGTGTCCATTGCCTTGAAGGCCGGCCCATCGCCTCGGTCACCAATCGTATGATCTACGACAACGTATTTTAAGTCAAGGTCGTAAATGAGGTCCTCGAACCCTGGTGTAAATCGTGCTGGAGCTACACCTCGTTCACACGGATCCCCATCGTAAATCATGCCAATAATGCAACGGCGGAGAGTCTCAAGCTGCCCTGCCGCCTCCTTAACGCGATGTAGTCCCTTCGTTGAGTCGGTGTCGGCAACGGCTGCCAGAAGTGCGCCGTATTTTGCTCCTTCCGATACCACCGGATGCGCCGAAAGCGCGGCGTACCAGAAGTACGACTCATCGCCGGGCCTTTCGTAATCAAACCTCCGAGTAACAACGACGGCTGAATCATTCTTTTTAGCAATGCTCTCCATCGCACGAATGAAATCTGCTCCAACGATATTCTGTGGCCCGCGATCTTGTTTCAAGATCGACCAGCCATTGGCAAGGAATCCAACAAGTAACACCATGCCAATTGCTGCGACAGGAATCAGTCGTCTTGCTTGCTCGGTCCCCCGAAGCATCGCGAATGCCAAGGGCACAG
>JADGPZ010000062.1 GCA_017882165.1 Candidatus Kapaibacterium sp. | reverse complement strand
GGAAGTCTTTCGAACTCTTCGCCTGGATGATCCTCTTGACCGGACTAGCTGTTGGACGAGCGTTCTTACAATGGAATATTTTGTACCCCGGGGTTCTTACGGGCCTGCTAATGATCTTTTCATTCCTGGCATACCGGCACGCCGGAATGCGGATCTTCAAACCCGAGATGCCTCATGAGGTGCAGGAGGCTGAACGCAACGAAATGACATTCCATCGCGATGATGCTGGGCTTGATTCCAACCTGTCCGAACCGGCCATCAAGACACTGCGAGGGATGTTGCTCATGGCGCTGGCCTGGAATCTCGCGGTGTTGCCGGGCACCGCGCACATCTTTGCCAATGAAGTACGTTCCGAGAATACCAGAGAGGTGAGGATGGCACGTGTCATTGCCAGCAAGACGCAGCCAACAGATATGATCGCGACGAACGCACCCGGTGCGATTGGATATTTCTCCGAGCGGCGTGTGCTCGATTTGAGTGGCAGCGTTATGAGGATCGATCGGCGGTCGGCGCCGCATTTGGCATGGTTTGGCAACACTTACGTTGACAGCGCGAATGCGATACTCCAACCAGAGTTTGTTCTCGACTCACAAGCCGTGCTCTACCACTCCACCGCTCGGCCTTAGGATCTCGGCCCAAAGGCGACTACCACGATTGAATCGATGCCGTAGCTATTCGATGTAATCGTGATCGTCGCGCGATTCGTATCGGCCGGCATCTGTGATGGCAGCACCGAGAGCTGAATACTGGAATGATCGCCGGTCGTGTCCAGCGGGAAGAGGAGCCATGCCGACGCGGAAGGTGGGGTGATCTTGGAGGTCCATGTGAATGGGCACGTGCAGGAATGCGTTATCGAGACTGCTGATACCGAATCGCCCTTCGGGAGAACGACGGAATGCGGGTTCACAATCATATACTCCTGCGTGATCGGCGGATTAACGCATCCGGCCACCAACGCGAGAGGCACAATAAGAAAGCAAAAAAGTCTGAGGTTCATCGTGAAATAATACTCCCCTTTTCTTTCAACGCATCCGAGGGATTTAGAGTGTCAAACAATTTCGAGTGACGTTTCCGGTTCGATCGCTGACGCCGCTTGCGGCGCTTCAACAGATACAGTCCATGATTGAGCGCAAGCGTCAACAGGAATGGCACGATGAACGAAGCAACCGCAAGCACGACCGAGGTGGTATCGTCGCCGGCCGACCCGCGCAGGATAATCCAATGGAAAAAAGCTGTGAGGAGTGCTCCGCCCGCAAGCGTGATCACCCAGAACCACGGCTTGATGTAATGCTGATAATAAAAAAGTCCCGTGAGCAAGCCAAAGAATAGTCCGATAATCCCGACCGAGATGGCGTCAGGAATTGCAAAATCTTTGCCTTTCAGCAGAATGTAGGCAATCATGGGGTTTGAGCTTTGAATTAAGAATGAAGAGGTAAGCATTAAAAAGGTTTAGTCTTAATCCTTAGCTATTCATTCTACACTCGAACCACTCTAATCTCATCCTTTCGAAATCTGTTCCGCCTGAAACACTTGCTGCTCGCCAGCGAGGAGTGCTTCGAGGGCTTCTCGGGGCATCGTTCGCAGCCGCGGCACCTTTCGCAAGAAGAGATAGGTCGGCACGGCGAAGCCCAACAACACGAGCGCGTTGAATCGGAACGCGTCGGCAACGCCAAAATGTGAGGCCAGCCAACCGGCAAAGAGACTGCCGAATGGAAAGAGTCCGGCGAATGCCAGCGTGTAGATGCTCATGACGCGGCCACGAAGCTCGTCCGGTGTCCGGCGTTGCAGCGTCGTGTTCGCGGTGATAAAGAATGTGATGATGCCCCAGCCGATACAGACCAGCGCAGCGATGGCCGCCAAGAGTGTTGACGAGAAGGAGAGCGCCACGAGTCCTACCATAAAAACACCAAGTCCGACGAAGATCATGCGGCGAGGATCGAACCGGCTGCCGAATGCCGCTTGCGAGAGTGCGGCCAAGAGCGCTCCGGCGCCATTCGCCGAGAGCAGCGCACTATAAACCGATGCCCCGCCACGAAGCAAGTGTCCGGCAACGACAGGCAAGTTTACGATGTAACTCCATCCGAACAGTGTCATTCCCATGACCAGAATCATGATCGAGCGGAGCTGCGGAATGCGATTCAGATATGCGATGCCTTCCTTCATCGCGCTCCATCGCGTCACGTCGGAGGCACGGCGGCGCACCTGCACGCGATCGAACCGCATTAGCATCAGACCGATAATCACCGCGATATATGAGATCCCATTCAGGAAGAAGCACATGTCGATCGAAAGCGCGTAGATAATGTAGCCCGCAAAGGCCGGTCCGATCAAACGTGCGGTATTGAAAACTGAGGAGTTCAATGCGACGGCGTTTGTAACATCCTCTTTGCTTGCCATTTCGACCACGAATGCCTGACGCGTCGGCATATCGAAAGCATTGACGATTCCGAGCAGAAAATTCGCGATCCCAATAACGACGACCGTTGCATTGCCTGTCCAAATCGCCACAGCAAGCAGGAGCGCCTGCACGCCTGCCGCAGCCTGAGTCCAAATCAGGATCTTTCTCTTCGGATGTTCGTCAGCAAACGTGCCCGCCAGCACGGAGAAGAGAAGCACGGGAATGGAGCCTAAGAAACTGACAATCCCGAGCGTCATCGAGTCTTTCGTCAGCGAATAGACCAGCCAGGCGAGCGCGGTATTTTGAAGCCAGGTCCCAATGAGAGAAATGAGCTGACCGAAAAAGAAGAGGCGGTAATTTGGGTGGCGAAGCGAGCGGAAAGTGCCGATGATCAAATTCTGTGGCGCATGCTTGAGCTTGCGCCAGCTCACATCGGGCACGAGGGCTTTTCCATTGATTTCCATTCGTAGGTTTCCCGGAATGGTACGTGTTCGGTTCAGGCAGGTTTCCACTTCGGGAATAGGTCTTATCGGACCTATCCATCTAATAGAGCACTGCCACCTACTTCGACTCCAGCACGCGTGGACCTTCTCCGCATCCTCTTTTGCTTCGTTTATTCTTCATCCGGGTTTGAACCAACGCTCGCGCGGTATGCGTTCATGGTTCGACGAAATATGGTTACCGACGAGCGCTTTCGGGCATTGGGTGAGGAGTTGAAACGGGCGCGCATTGCGCGCAACCGCTCGCTCGATGATATTGCCGCGCAAACAAAGATCCACCGCCGCCACCTCGAAGCCATCGAAGCGGGCGATCTGGCCCGGTTGCCGCAGGGACCCTATGTCAAAGCATTTGTCCGAGAATTAGCGAGAGCCGTTGGGGTTGATGTGCCGACCGAATTCGCTCATTTCACAGGAGCGCCCGGCCGTTCTCCAAAAGATCCAAAGGTCGTCAGCCACACCGCTGGCGAAAAAGCAGCACCCATCTCCGAAGTCGCGCGCGAAACAGCCCGGTTTGCGAACACGGCGATGCGCACCGCAGTCAAGTCCGTCACGAAGACGACGGAGAATGTTGTGCAGATGGTCGAGTCTGGTGGGAAGGAGGCGTTCGAGGCGCTGACCTCGAAGGACCTTTGGAACGAGGCCGAAAATGTGCGACGGGAGCGGCATGGCCTTCCTCCTGTGCCGGTCGAACAGACGGAGAACCCGCTCGCCCCACCAGCCATAACACCGGACGAGCAGCTGCCACGGGTGCGACGGGCCATATCAAAACGCGCGACCAATGTGGTGATTGCGTTGCTGGCCATACTCTTCGCCGGAGCTATCTTCTTTGCGATCCGCATGTCGCGCAACGAGGGCGCTGACACCACGGCCGGCAAGGGCGACTACGTGCCCGCACCCGTCGAAAGTCCTGCGCCTCGACCAAACACGAAGCCGAGCACTCCGACGAGTAACCCTGCGACAGCGCAGCACCTGCCAGCCGTCAAGGACTCGCTCCATTTCACGCTTCATGCCACGCAGCCGGTGTGGGTTTCGATTGCTCCCGATGGCGTACCAGCCTATCGAGGCCAGCTAAAAGCTGGCGAGACGAGGGCGTTTCGAGCGGTCGATAAGATCGTGCTCGACATCGGCAATCAGAATTTCGTCGAGATGCAGCTCGATGGCCAACGGCTCACAAAGCTTCCCACAATCCAGAATTCGAGCGTGGTCATTCGAAACTTGGTGCTCACGAAAACACGAGCAAGCTTGGGCGGGAAAGAATTGGATTTGAAAAAACCGACTTCCGCAACTCCGCCTACGGCATCGGTCGCGAGAACATCGATTGCGCCAGCAGTGCCCAAGAGCACCACGAGCAAAAGTAAGGTACTGGCGGAACCTGCCTCTAAGGCTGCCGCAAAGCCGTTGGCAAAGGCTCCGAGCATTCGGGGCAAACAGCCGGCGAAGCCTGCGGTAGTGAAGAAGCCAACGGCAAAAACCGAAACGGCAGCATCCAAAGCGAAGTCCGAAAAGGTCAAGAAGCCCCACGTACCAGCGGTGGAACTTCGATCGGTCGAACCCATCCCTCCAGGACCCTAACACCGAGTCCGATGCGCTACGACCCAATCGCAGATCTCCTCGCGCTCAACGAACCCGATCCGAAGCTCCAGGCCAATGCGCGTCTCGCCGGGCAGATCTTCGCGCTCATCGGGTTGGCGATGGCACTGACCGTCTCGGGGAGCTGGCTCCTGAACACACCGATCCTGCGGCATGAACTTCCATCGCTCACGGCAGCCCATGCCATTAGCAGCGCGTTCTTTATTTTTCTCGACCTCTCGGTTCTCACCCTCTACTATAGGAAACCCACTGCTTGGCATACCCTCCTTTGGGCACTCGTATTCATTGCAAATGGCATTGTAATCCTGGAGTACCTCACGCCCGAGGAACTGCCCTTCGCAGAATACTTTCGCTTTCTCGATCCTGCCGAGAACACCAGCAAGATTTCGCCGAATGGAGCACTCTGTATGTGGGCGCTCAGTTTGGGTGCGTGGCTGATAGCATGGGGCAAGGATACGTGGGTCCGCATTGGGCAAGCATGCTGCCTGGCGGCCGCGCTTGTCGCTTCGCTCGCGCTGATCGGGCATGCATACACGATCGAGGCCCTCTACGGCGTCGGCGATTATACCGCGCTCTCGGTGCCCGGCGCAATTGCCTACCTGACGCTGGCCATCAGCATTCTCTTCGTAAAGCCAGAAAAGGGAGTTGTGCGGATTGTCGTCACTCGCAGCGCGGCCGGCGTCATGACGCGACGGCTCTATGGGCCGGTCTTCTTGCTGCCACCATTGCTTGGATTAATTGCACTTGTTAGTGTAGAGATCTGGAACTGGTACGACATGCCATTCGGCATTGCCCTCTTCGCGATTGCCTGTATGCTACTGCTTGGCGCCATCGTCGCAGCGACTTCGGTCCGGCTCGAACGAATCGATCTCTCGCGCGCCCGTGCCGAAGAACAGCTCGGCCGTACCATCACCGAACTGGAAGCATCGCGCAAGCAACTTCGCGAACTCTCGGCGCACATTCAGGAGGTGCAGGAAGATGAACGGCTCCGCATCGCGCGCGATCTTCACGACGAACTCGGGCAATCCCTGACCGCGCTGAAGATGGACGTGGCCCTTGTGCGCAATAGCTTGCCCACTGCACCAGATGCCGCCTCCGCGCCGAACAATGGGACACACAGCGAGCCACTGCTGTCCCTTCGGCGGATGGACTCCATGCTCTCCCTTGTCAACTCGACGATCCGATCGGTGCAACGCATCTCATCCGAACTCCGGCCAAGTTTGTTGGACGATCTCGGTCTTGCCGCAGCGATCGAGTGGAAAGCACGCGAATTTGAGGAGCGATCGGGCGTCGCCGTCTCGGTCGATGTTGATGATGTATCGCTCGAGCATCATCGAGCGATTGCCATCTTCCGAATTTTTCAGGAGACGCTCACGAACATCGCCCGTCATGCACGAGCGAAGAACGCATCCGTCAGCCTGCATCACACGAATGCCTCTCTCGAACTTCTCGTCCGGGATGATGGCATGGGTTTCGATTCTGAAACACCATCAAGCACACCCTCGCTTGGCCTCATTGGCATGCGCGAGCGCGCCGAGCTGGCCGGAGGCACGCTGAGACTTCAGAGTACACCCGGACGAGGCACAACCGTTGTGCTGGAGATACCACTGACAGAAAGCAGCAACGTCACCGGATGACTACGGTCCAGGCCCGCACCAGAATGGAATCGCTTCGGAATGAGATCTTGGAGCATGACCGGCTCTATTATGTCGAAGCGCGCCCGCGCATCAGCGATCGTGACTATGACAAGTTGATCGACGAACTACGCGATCTCGAAGCGCAATTCCCTGATCTCATCACGTCCGACAGCCCCACGCAGCGTGTCGCTGGCGAGCCGACGAAGCTCTTCCCGCCAGCAGAGCATCACGTTCCAATGCTCTCGCTGGCGAACACGTACAGTACGGATGAGGTCGCGGCGTTTGCGAAGCGCGTTCACGATGCCTTAGAGCATGAACCCTCCGAAGGCTATACCTGCGAACTGAAGTTTGATGGCGTTGCGATGAGCTTACGATACGCGAATGGCAGACTCATTCGTGGAGCCACACGTGGTGATGGTGTGACAGGAGACGATGTGACCGCCAATGTACGTACAATCAAGTCAATTCCACTTAAGATTGTATCGGATAGCAAGTCGGCACAAAGCGAATTCGAAGTGCGTGGGGAAGTCTTCATGGACATCAAGGGCTTTCAGCGACTGAATGAGCAACGCGAGGCAATGGGCGAACCACCATTCGCAAACGCACGGAACTCGACGGCCGGCACGCTGAAGACACTGGATCCACGCGAAGTCGTCAAGCGGCCGTTGCGCTTCATGGCTTATCAATTACTCTTTCACGACATTGAGTTCGAGGAAGATTCTTCGCTCAATACGCATTCCAAACGGCTCGACCTTCTGCGGGAGTTCGGATTTCCTGTCTCTAAGGAGACGATGGTGGTGAAGGACGTGAAGGAAATCATGGATTTCGTGATGTACTGGCAGGAGAAGAGGGATACGCTGCCTTTTGAGATCGATGGAGTAGTAATAAAAGTCAATTCAAGCGACGAGTGGGTACGAATGGGAGCGGTTGCAAAATCGCCGCGCTGGGCCATCGCATTCAAGTTTGAGACGAAGCAAGCAAAGACGCGGCTGCTCGGAATCACGTTGCAAGTTGGCCGGATGGGCACGATCACCCCCGTCGCCGAACTCGAACCGGTCGGTCTGACCGGCATCACGATCCGCCGCGCGACCCTGCACAACGCCGATGAGATCGATCGCAAAGACTTTCGCATCGGCGACATGGTCATCATCGAGCGCGGCGGCGAGGTAATTCCGAAAGTCGTTGGCGTGGACATCGCGCAGCGGCATGACGATTCCAAGCCATTTCATTTTCCACACAAGTGTCCCGAGTGCGCGAGCGAACTTATTCGGCCGCCGGACGAGGTGAGTTGGTATTGCGAGAATGCTGAGTGTCCCGCGCAAATCATCGGACGCATCACGCACTTCGCCGCACGTGGCGCGATGGATATTGCCGGACTCGGCGATCAATCCGTCGCGCAATTCGCGGAAGCAGGACTGCTCCACTCCATTGCGGACGTGTACGATCTTCCTTCGAAACGTGCCGAACTAATCGAGTTGCCTCGGATGGGCGAGAAGAAAGCCGACAACCTGATCGCTGGCATTGAAGCGAGTAAACAGAGGCCCGTTTCGCGTTTCTTGTTCGGACTTGGTATTCGTCATGTTGGTACGAGCGTCGCAAAGCTGCTGATCGACGAGTTCGGCTCGATCGACGCAATCGCGGAAGCATCCGAAGAGGCAATCGACGAAGTGCCGAGCATCGGCCCCGAGATCGCCGCAAGCATCTTCGCCTATTTCCGACTTCGCCGGAATCAGGATTTGCTTCATCGCCTGAGGCAGTTAGGACTGCCATTTAAGGGTGAAAAGAAACCACGCGTGTTGGGGGGCGCCCCCGCCGCCCTGGGTGGTTTCTTCGCGGGCAAAACATTTGTCCTCACCGGCACGCTGGACGCGATGACCCGCGACGAAGCCAAAGAGAAAATCGAATCGCTCGGCGGAAAAGTCTCAGGCTCCGTCAGCAAGAAGACCAACTTTGTCGTTGCCGGCGCTGAAGTCGGCTCGAAACTCGATAAGGCCAACGAACTTGGCGTGAAGGTCCTGAATGAAGAAGCATTTTTGAAAGAACTCACTGCATGATTCCATCCCGCCCACTCTCACTCGTCGAAATCATCGGCGAGACGTTCTCGATCTCCGTTCGCATCTTCCCGCGCTATGCGCTGCTCTTCGCAATCCTGTTGCTTCCGGGCATTGCGTTGACGACGTACGGAACAATCGACTTCTGCGAGCAGACCATTTCACACACTCAGCACGATCTTGCTCTGACCGACAACGATCTCACGGTCCTTCGAGATGAGGGGACTGTATGGCTTGAGACGCACGTAGCATTTTTCGAGCAAGAGGCAAAGCTCTTCGGTTTTCAGGATTCCACATCTCATCCGGATGCCAGAGTGAATCTGCACCAGGTCAGGGAATATCTTTCCGCGAACGCTTCCCTCGTCCTCTGGCCATTTGCCATGGCAGTTTTTGGAGGCTTGCTATTACTGATCGGAGGCATGGGAGTCGCTGCGTGTATCGTCGATCTTGCCTCTCAGGTATTCGAGGAACGCCGGGAGAGTCTCTTCGCAACGTTGCGAGCGGCCTTGCGCAGCCATCTGTGGAAGCTACTGGTGTTGTATCTTATCTATGTCCTCTTCTCTTTGTTCCGCGAGGTTCTCTTCGGCGTTCTTGACGCTGTTTCGGCTCCCATCGCAGCATTTTTTGGCAGCGTATTTTTCACTGCCGAGATTTACGTGGCCGTCCGGTTAATCGGGGCGATTCCCGCGCTCATTTCCGAAGAGATTCGACCGCGCGCCGCGCTCACGCGAAGCTGGATACTCACGCGGGCGCACAGCATGAGGATTTTCTGGAGTTCCGTTGCCTTCGGCATCATTTCATTCCTCGTCGCTATCGTCGTCAGCATTTTCGTTGGCGTCATCTTCGGCTCCGTATTTCATGACGCACGCCAGATGTTTATGCTGCGCCCGATGACATTCGCGTGGCTCACCGCGACACTGCCGGGTTTACTATGGAGCGGCGCGGCGATGATTAGCATTTTCGTGCTGGCTCTCGGCCCGCTCTTCGCCGTCTTCGCAACGGTCTTCTACTACGATCTCCGCACGCGGCACGATGGGCCGCTGGTGTATTTGGACGAATCGCCTAATGTGTAATACGTGTCATCACGGCGTCACAAGAAACTTTGCAACTTGATCGCCGAGGCGGGCAAAATAGCAAGCGGGCGGTAACGTGCTCCGAAGCTGCGTGGATTCTAGTTCGGACGGAATAATGATCCGTTCTTTTATCCGTCCCAGAAGATCACAAATTTCGAGAACTCGTTGCGAATTAGAATTTGGAAAGTGTGCCGATATGGAACGTGTGGCAGCATCCCAAACTAAATGCAATGTAGAATCTCGAATCGGCGTAGAATTTAGAACCGTGGCACTATAAGGACTAATTTGAATATACAGGCTGTCTGTTTCTTGAACGCTCGTATCAAACGAACCATAGCAACCTGCGCCACCCCAACCAGGGTCACACTTTGATGCTGCGCTGCCATGATAAACAGCCGGGAATCTACCAAGAGCAAGGATCGTGCTAATCTGTGTTAATGGCACGGAGTCAAAGCTAAACTCAGAACTGAATTCATATCCGTCATGTATGTAATTGATAGCCTCAGAAAAAGCGACTTGCCGGAATTGCCCTTTCGAGTGGTCAACGATGGCGAAGAATGACCAACCGTAATAAGAAGTATCAAATACATAAGAAATAGTATCAACATTACCAGTGATGAAGGAATGAATACAGTCACCGCTTTGAAGAAACTCACAATGACTACCTAAGTACGCTGTGAATCTCCCACAAGGACAGTCTATGGTATTCCCGAACTGGTCTTTGAAGGTCGGAATAATATCCTTTGAGTAGCGTCCTCCTAATGCACTAAATCTTACAAGCACGCTATCACTCTGTGCCCACGCGGATACCGCAAGGAGCATTAGAGCGATAACCGAACCACATCTCAGCAACGAGAATCGCATAGCTGCCGAAACACCGCTTTCCGGTGGTCGTTCCGAGGGTATCTAAAAATGACCTGCCGTACGGAGCGCGGAGCGAAGCACGCACGCCGTTTGTTGCAGGGCCGCTTGATGCAAAATCAGCGGCACGCGGTGGAAGTTTGGCTTCCCTCGCGCAGTCGCATATATTCGTTTTAAACAACTCGATCGCGTGACCCCGCTCTATCGCCTCCTTTCACCAATTCTGAAGGACTCGCCTGCCTTCGAATCGCTGCTGCGTGCCCTGAAGGGCATGGCTACCAGCGCAGAAACATACCTCACAAATATCCCCGCTTCGCTCGATGCGCTCGTCGTTGCAAGCGCGAGCGAGAAGCTGCAGCGGCCGTTTCTGCTTCTCGCCGAAGACGCCGAGTCGGCCGAGCGGCTTTATGACGATCTCGCGCGGCTTGCAGGCGAAGAGCATCTCGCGCTCTTCAGCGAGGGCGCTCACGCATCTTTGCTCGCCCGCGAACGGCAGAAACGAACCCAGACCGACGAAGCAACCGCGCAACTCTTAGAAGCCATCGACCGACTTTCGCGCGCCGAAGGGACCATCATCACAATCGCTGACGCCGCCTCCATCGCGTGTCCACTGCCTCGACGCGATACCTTTGCGGCGGAATCCCTGTCACTCGCTACGATGGAGTCCATCGGCTTTGAAATGCTCATCACGTGGCTGGCAAAGCATCACTTCGATCGCAAGCAATTTGTCGAGTCCGCCGGCGATTTTGCGGTCCGCGGCGGGATCGTCGATGTCTTCCCCTACACCGAGACCCTGCCCATCCGCATTGAGTTCTTCGGCGACACTATTGAGAGCATGCGTGCCTTCGATGCCGTCAGCCAGCGCTCGACCGGCGCGCGCGGTACACTCACGCTCGTTCCGAACGCACTGACCGGGGCCGGCGAAGTCCGCGATGCAACCCTCTTCGATTATCTCGCAGCGGACACGGTGATCGTCACACTTGAACCGGAGCGCGTGCAAGCGGCACTCGAAGAGAGCGGCGGCGCGGCGGACTCGCTTGAACCGACGCAGACGTTCGCTCGCCTCGCGATTGCAGCATTCCCGCCATCAGGTGGACAAGTAATCGACTTCGGCGCTCGCTCGCAGCCAAGCTTCAACGCGAATCTCAAACTCATCCGCGCACACTTCATCGAACTGGCCGGCAAAGGCACGCGAGCGATCCTGATGTCAGAGTCCAAAGACCTGACGAAGCGTCTGCGGGATCTTCTTGACACCGACGAAACAACTGAGTCCACTACAGTCCACTCCGTCCAATTCGTAGAACCTTCACTCTCACAGGGTTTTCAAATCGGCCAATCAGCCATCTATGCCGAGCACGAACTCTTCGGCCGCCGCCGCGAGCGAGGCGCAGCGGCCCGCAAAAAGGCTGCACGCACAAAAGGTATCTCGTTGCGCGAACTGCGCGCGCTCAAACGTGGCGATCTGTTGGTGCATGAAGATAAGGGCATCGGCAAGTTCATGGGTCTGGAAACGATCGAGGTCGTTGGCAAGAAGCAGGAAGTCGTCCGGCTCGGCTATCGCGATAACGATGTGCTCTTCGTCAATCTCGATTACATCGGACGCCTCTCGAAATATTCCGCCGGCGAGACGAAAGACTCCGAGCCAAAGCTTTCGAAACTTGGCTCCGCCGAGTGGCAGCGCACCAAAGAACGGACAAAGAAGAGGCTCAAAGACATCGCGCGCAATCTCATTCAGCTCTATGCCAAGCGCAAACAGGCTGAAGGTTTCGCGTTCAGTCCGGACGACATCATCCAGCGTGAGATGGAAGCGGCCTTCATGTACGAAGATACGCCCGATCAGGCAAAAGCCTCGGAAGAGACGAAGCGCGACATGGAATCGCAGCATCCGATGGACCGCCTGATCTGCGGTGATGTCGGATATGGCAAGACCGAAGTCGCGCTACGTGCAACGATGAAGGCTGTGCTCGATAAGAAGCAAGTCGCCGTGCTCGTGCCAACGACAATCCTCTCCGAGCAGCATTTCCGTTCGTTCATGGATCGTTTGGACCGCTTCGGAGTCAAGTGTGCATCGCTCTCGCGGTTTCGCTCGAAGAAAGAGCAGACAGCAATCCTGAAAGATCTCGCCGATGGCAAGATCGACGTGCTCATCGGCACACACCGCATCCTGTCGAAAGATGTCATCTTCAAAGATATTGGACTTTTGGTTATTGATGAGGAGCATCGTTTCGGAGTCGCCGCGAAGGAGAAGCTGCGCGAGTTGCGCGCAAATATCGATACGCTGACACTCACGGCGACGCCCATCCCTCGCACGCTGAACTTCTCGCTGCTCGGTGCGCGCGATCTCTCGATCATGGAAACGCCGCCGCGCAACCGGCTGCCAATCATGACAGAAGTTCTTGCTGGGTATAACGATCACGTCGTTGCCGAGGCGCTGCGTCGCGAGCTTTCGCGGGGCGGGCAGATCTATGCGATTCATGACAAAGTGCATGACATCGAGGTCTTTGCGAACAAGCTGCGCGAGGCCGCGCCACGTGCGCGGGTGGGCATCATCCATGGCCAAATGCCACCCAGCTCTATAGAGAAAATGATGCGCGATTTCATCGAAAAGAAGATCGACATTCTGGTTGCGACGAAGATCGTCGAATCCGGACTTGACGTGCCGAATGCAAACACGATTATCATCAATCGCGCACAGAACTATGGCCTTGCCGAGCTGTATCAACTGCGAGGCCGCGTCGGGCGATCGAACGAGCAAGCGTACGCCTATCTCATCGCGCCGCCCGTGAGTCAACTCTCGCAGGATGCCCTTCGGCGTTTGGAAGCAATGGAAGAATTCTCCGAGCTTGGCGCGGGATTTCAACTTGCCATGCGCGATCTCGAAATTCGCGGCGCCGGCAATTTGCTTGGCGCCGAACAGTCCGGCTTCATCGGCGATATCGGTTTCGATCTTTATCAAAAGACCGTCGAAGAAGCTGTCGAAGAGATCAAGCGCGAGGAATTCCGAGATCTCTTCAAAGATGATCTCGCCCGCGAAGCCAAGACGGCCTTCGGCCGTAAGCGACTTTCGGGCGAGGGCGATGTCAGCGTCCAACTTGGCATGACGGCGCTTATTCCCGAAGCTTATATCGAAGACGATGCCGAACGGTTTGGCTTCTATCAAAGAATGGCAGCGGCAACAACGGACGAGCAACTCGATGAGATCGCTCGTGAACTTCGCGATCGCTTCGGTCCCATTCCGGAAGAGGCTGTGACCTTGCTTGGTGTGGCCCGCGTCCGCGAGCGCGCCAAACGGCTCGGCGCGAGGAACATCACCTACGAAGACCAGACGCGCACGCTCCGCATCATGCTTCCGCCTCAAGCCGAAGAGTTCTACTATCAGAATACTTTCCCGCTCGTGCTCGATCGCTTCCCGCTCATCGGACAGCAAAACATCCGCATTGTCAGCGAAGGCAAACTGCTGCGGCTCGTTGTTCGCCTCAAAACAACCGAAGATGGCCCTGCCCGCATAAAGGAAATCGAGGATGTGCTCGCGAAACTGACGCCGGAAACAATCTAATCGTCATCCGCACTCATCGGAATGCGCTTGCCCTTCAACTCGGTAATGCGCTTGCAGAATTCAAACTTCGGAATGCGAGAATAAAGCGAGGTGTAGCGAGCAAGCGCCTGCATGGCGCGCTTCTGGTCCTCATGCGTTTCCGCCCACGCGAGAAGTTCGGTGAGTAGCTCCATGCGGATGTCCCAATTGCCTCGGGTTTCGAAAACGCCGACAACATTTTGCAGCGCGTCGGGCAGCAGCGGTGAATCACTTTTCCGCAACACATCCAGCGAGACCGGATAATATTTCTCCGGCTCGTGCCCTCTTGCCGCGAGTTGCTGCCAGAGCGTGAGGACATCCGAATTGGTTTCACACAGATAGAGCACACGGAACACCGGCACACTCGCCAGTGCGCGAGCCAACCGGTCGTTCTCGCCGGCTTTTTCAAGCGGGTACGTGAGTTCGCGGGCGAGACGGAGTGGGATCACGACTCCCTAACGTGTCAGAGCTAGACTGAGTTTTGCTCGGAGCAGAAGGATGTTCGGCCACGACACCCCCTAACCTAAATTGATATGCACGCAGCCCGGCTCGCGGACGATTCCCGTGATGTGCAACTGGGCTTGGCCCGCGTATTCCGAGCGCGAGAAATTCGCCAACATGCTCCGAAGGTGGTCGAGATTATTCGAGATGAGATCGATCGCCAAACCCTGCAAATGCATCGACGTTCGGACATTCTCACCGGGCACCGGAGCCGGCGCGTTGATCGGTACATGCCGCGCCGTGAGCCACCGCCATGCCTTGAGCCAGATCTTTGTATCAAGGATACTCGCCTCTTCGAGCTTCGGGAATTTCGCAGCCGCGCCCTTTTCCGTGATACGCTCCTTGATGAGGGCGAGTTGTCCCTCGCTCGTCCGCTTGCCGCTGGTGACGACAGCCCACTCGCCGCGCGCTGCAAGATAATCCCCAAACGCCTTGACCACGGATGCTTGCCCATCCGTCAGGACCACTTCGGTGTTCTTGGCGATGCTAAATCCATCGGGGAGCATATTCCGCTCTATTGTAAGCGGGATCCCGTCCGTGCTCACGATAGGTGCTGGTCCGAGTGAGGTGCGCTCGGCATCCACGGTCGCAGTACCCGAGGCAACAAGAGCACTCTCCGGTTGATGGGTACACAGCAAAACGATAGGAATGCTGGAGAGAAGAACCAGCGACGTAACCGCTGCGAGATACAGCCGTGTCCAGGTTCTCGGTTGTCCGTTGAGTCCACCATGCGTATTGATTCCTGCCATATCTATCATCTCTTCCTTTTTGTGTTTTGTCGTTAGGGATTGCGCAAGAGTGTAAGACGAGAAAGCCAACCGGATGTTCGTGAAATGGCACTAACGGAAAGCGATGCGCAGGGTAATGGGCAATTGCGGCGTGTATGGATGGGATCTGACTCTGACATGACAGATTAATCAGCAACGGCGGGTCCGCAATCGGCCCGCTCATTCGACGGCTGAGCCGGAACCGCACCTCACGCGCTGTGGGTTAATGGCCCCACAATCGGGCATTTAGCTCAGCTGGTTCAGAGCGTTCGCCTCACACGCGAGAGGTCATAGGTTCAAATCCTATAATGCCCACACTTCGATGCTTCACATAAGGATGAAGGCTGAGGGATGAAGGATGAAGGTCCAGTATCTGAACCCTTCCTGGTCGCCCCGCGAGTCAAGCTATTTTCGATTCCCACTTTCATCCTTCATCCCTCAGCCTTCATCCTTCCCCGAGATGCTTCTTCCCATCGGCGATGACAACACGGAGCGCATGTCGTTTCCGGTTGTGACGATCGCGCTGATCGCTCTTAATGTGCTGGTCTTCCTGATGGAGCAAGCTGGCGGTGAAGCATTCGTCATCCGCTACTCGCTCATTCCTGCGGCCTTCCTGCATGGCCAGCAGCCGGTGACCAACGTCATTTCATGCATGTTCCTGCACGGCGGTTTTGCGCATATCCTCGGCAACATGCTGTATCTCTATGTCTTCGGCGATAACGTCGAGGATAATCTCGGCCGATTCAAGTTCTTCGTGTTCTACATGCTTTGCGGCATCATCGCGATGCTCGCGCAGGCCTACTCTGCGCCGGACTCCACCGTGCCAAACGTCGGCGCCTCCGGCGCAATCGCCGGAGTGCTGGCGGCGTATCTCATCCTGTTTCCTCATAACCGCGTCCGGGTACTCATCTTCTTTCCGTTCATCGTGACCATGAGCGCGTGGTTCGTGCTCGGGTTTTGGATCGTGATGCAATTGCTTTCCGGCTGGACCTCGACCTACCATCAAGCCGCCGCAACCACGCAGGGCGGCATTGCTTACATGGCGCATGTTGGCGGGTTTTTTGCGGGCGTCGTTCTTACGTTTGTCTTTCGACGCCACGAGGCCAAACACGGCACGATGCACCGCCTCGGGATGAAGCGCCAATAATTCAGGGCACTTCTTTTCGCGTTCCTCGTTACTCATCTCTCGTTATTTCCTACAATACCTCTATGGACGTTAAGATCAAGACTTTTCGCATTCTTTCTTCAGCGGACGAACAGGCGCTGAATGAATTCCTCAACGGCAAGATCGTCCGGCACTGGGGCACGACCTACGAGACAACCGCGGAAGGCGGCTCGTGGAACGTGTTCCTCGCCTACGAAATCCGGATGAACGAAAACCGCAACACCGGCAACGAGCGTGGCGATCGTCGCGACGACCGTCGTGATGCTCCTCGAGGCCTGGCGCTTCACAATCGCGATGGCCGCCCCAACGAGCGCCGCAACGATGACCGACCGGCACCCCGCGAGCAAAAGGAAAAGCCACCGCGCGAGGATTATGTGCCGCAGATTGCCGAGGCCGATCAGCCGCTCTTCGAAGCCGTCCGCAAGTGGCGCAACGCCCGAGCAAAAGAGGAGCGGATCAAGCCGTTTACCCTTTTCAACAATAAGCAGCTTGAGGCCATCGTCAACGCGAAGCCGGCGACGACCGAATCGCTGCACGCACTCGCGCCCGATATGGAGCCCAGACTCTGGGACCGCTACCAGAACGAGCTGATCGGCTTCATCGAAGCCGCCGCGACGGTCAATGGGGGCACTGCCAAGCCCGAAGTGGCGCACGAGGAAGCTCCCGCTGAGGTCGCTACCGTTTTACTCGCCGCGTAAATGGCGAAGGGCTGTCTGGCTTTGTACCTGAGGTGCTTTCGCACCATGGGTGCGAACGTACATCGATGCTAACCAGACAGCCCAGCAACCCGAGACGAGTCAGGGTGAGGAGCGCACCGATGGTACTTGGAGCACCAATGGTGCGCGTTGTGCGTCTTTTCAATGCAAAACTACCCTTCCGCTGTTGACTCACGGTTACCGAACGCTTAACTCTCTGTGAACCATGCTCTGGCAATCCGAATGGGATTCGCGTCTGAAGCACCCTGCGCAGACGCGCCAACTCCTTGCCGCACTCGATGACGAACCAGGCCTGACGTTCGACCTGCTGTTTCACGCCTCGTTTGCGGATAAACTGCTTCCGGTCATGCAGAAAGCCGGACCGGACTCCGATGGTTACTCCCGGATGCAACAAACCTTTGCCGAAGCCGTAAAGAAAGTGCGAACCGTGGTCGCTCATGCCGGAGAAATTGGCTTTCTCGATGCGGCCCGCTATACCGAACTTTCTCATGCAGCGATGGCGAGCCTCATGGAATTGATCCACGACCTGGCAATCGTGAAGAAGAATAGCAGAGTATGAAAGCCATTCATATTTCTCCGCCGCGGCGGATTCATATTTCATATTTTCTCATAAGTGGAGCATCTTCTCATACCGGGCACACTCGATGAACTCGAGCAGGTTCACGCCTGGACCCGCCGGCAGCTCGATCAGGCCTTAGTACCTGCAGAGCTTCAGCACAACGTGCTCCTGGCGCTCTCGGAATGCGTGACGAACGCGATCCGCCACGGTTGCTGCGAGCAACGCACGAGCAAGGTCAAGCTCGAGTGCTGCGTCGGATCTGGCGAGATCACCTTCATCGTCCGCGATCGCGGCAATGGCTTTGCCCCAGAACTGGTACCCGACCCGACCCACGCCGCATTCCTTCACCGTCCCGGCGGAAGGGGAGTGTACCTACTGAAAGCCCTTTCGAACGACTCCCAAATCGAATCCTCGACCGACGGCACCAGCGTGACTTTCCGATTTAGCTGGAAGTAAGGCACCCTCTTCTTTCTTTCCGCCAGTCCCAAGTTGTGCATTGCCTATAGGCAGGTGCCTCGCAGCAAATGCAGCCCAGTTCACCGAATCGGAATGTGAAGAGTCCCCTATATTAGTATAACACCGAAAGGATATCAATCCATCGCACACTTTCTCTAACAGATTGAATTAACATGACTTACAGGGAAAATACCGAACCAATGTTCATCATTAGTGAAGCGACCCCCTTCCATCTATTACAACGTTGTTCGACCCTCCCGGCATCGCAAGTTTTCGATGAATTCTGAAAAATTCAACCGCCCGGCAGTGACGACACAAAACTCCGCCGGGAAGGAGGCCCGCATGATGGGTCATGCCCCGGCACACATGACAGATACATGTGTGCGGTCAAGCCCGCCGCGGCGGGC
>JADGPZ010000011.1 GCA_017882165.1 Candidatus Kapaibacterium sp. | reverse complement strand
TCCGGATACGGGACCATACGGATCTTGCATGGCTCAACGAAAATTCCAGTCAGGATTAACCCCCGCTGGGCCTCCGTTGCTCCCGCCATCATGAGCGGTGACTCTATCGGTCTTGCTCCGAATCCGTGTTCGCGGCATAGCGTGGTGACGTGGGAATCGGCGTGTTCGGGCTACGTGGTGCTGCGCCTGTTCGATCCGCTCGGCCGCGAGGTATTTCACGAGACACGCCAGACGACCGGCAGCATCGAGAGCTTCAGCCTCGATTTGCCACGACTTGCTTCCGGAGAATACTATCTCGTGCTCGCGCAAGAGCCGTGCGTCCGCATGGCGCGAGTGGTGATTGTGGAGTAGAGGGGCGGAAGAGGGTAGTGGCACAGCCGTTCTCGGCTGTGTGGTCGATCTTTTAGATCGACTGAGTGCTAGTTGCCGGGGAAGACGCGGACTGAAAGTCCGCTCCCACAGCCGAGAACGGCTGTGCCACTGGATTTCCCCCTAAATCCCCGAATTTGGAACAACCCGGAAAACCGGCCTGTTGAAACAGCATGAATTTGCTCTCGTACCGCATTTATCCGTGACGAATCCTCAATTCATGTACCGAGAGCCGCTTTTCTTCCCCGTGCCGGTATACCGTTGCGGTGGAGTACTCCCGAATCCGATCACTAACCGAATACGCTATCGACTCCTTGTAACTGCTTAGTACCGGCGTAAGCCGGAAGAGAATGGGACGAATAGGTCCAATGGGCCTATTAGAATTGAAATACGGTCGATCGTTTTTGGTGCGACATACTTTGCTTGCGCGGTTTTTTGGACGGAGCCTCATGGCGCCGCGATTGGTGCTTGCGCTCGTTCTTCTGGCGATGCTCGGACTCAGCGCATGCAAGCACGCGAAGCAGGCGCAAAAATCGGAGACTACCGCCGGCGTCGTCGATACCAGCACCTCGCAGGACACCAGCAAGAGCATCTTCGATCAAACCAAGAACACTCTCGGGCAGAAATACGACTCGCTCTCACACAAGGCCACCAACCTATTCAATTCGATTTTCGGCAAGGACACGACGAAGGGGTATCCTGTCACCGCTCCGCCGCCACCCGAGACGCCCGGACCTGTCGTCGCGGGCCAGCCGCCCACGGAACCGGGATTCCTGAAGCCCGAGATCAAGCGCAAGACGGAATTCGATACGAGCGGCAAAGTCACGGAGCGCGATGTATTCTTAGGCTCCGATGTCCGCTTGCCGTCAAGCTATACATTCGATGATTACTTGCGAAAGAGTCAGGAGAATGCGATCTCGACCGGATTCGAGAAAACACTGCACACCCAACTCGATACCGGAAAGTCGGTCGAGGCGAGTACCGGCATCCTCGGCGATTACGGTAACATCTCGATTCCGATACCGCCTTCGATCGTGCCGACGATCTTTGGCCGACCCTCGATCAATTTGCGCGTCAATGGCGATGTCGCCATCCATCTGGCCTATCGCGATCAGCAAACGTATCAGACGACCGGGACGAATTTCTATGGGTCCGAAACCGGACTCGACTTCAAGCAGGAGATCAACATCTCGACCAACGGGACGATCGGCGATAAGCTGAAGATCGGCGCCGACTGGGGTTCGGACCGGATGTTCCAGTTCGATAATCTCCTCAAGTTCAATTATGTCGGCTATCCCGATGAGATTCTGCAAACGTTCGACGCCGGTAACGTCACATTCAACACGCCATCGAAATACATCGGTATTCAGAATGATCTCTTCGGTTTGAAGGCCGTGACGCGGTTCGGCCCTCTTTACGTCACCATGCTGGCCGCGCAAAAGAAGGGCGAGCGTCAGAACCGCTCGTTCGGCGGCGGCACCGGAGCCGCTGTCGAGCACATCATCAAACCGTGGGAGTACCGCCGCAACCGGTTCTGGCTCGATACGGCATACATTAAATACTATGAGCCATATTGTTCGACGATTCCCAGAACTGGCAATGATGATGCCATCATTTCCAAAGGCGGGGAGTATATCCCGCGTGGATTGAATGGCAAGGCGATACAGGTGTGGCAGCAGACCGCGAATATCACTGGAGATTACACCACCAAGGCAACAGCCTGGTACAATCTCCCAATCCAGCCGCCGGGCGGTTACGATCCAATCTATCGTAACGGTCCGACGAACTCAGGATACAGCCATGACACAGTTCAGACAGGATTCTGGCTGAAGATGGACTCGACGCGGTACACATACGATCCGATCACCGGTATTCTCATTCTCAATCAGGAGCCGGACGACAATCAGTTCGCGCTGGCGGTTAGCTATCCTGTTTATAAGAACAACGCCCCCTTAGGCCGTTATGGAGAGGATGGGCTTGGAGGCGCGACACCTCTTGTTTTGAAGCTCCTCAAACCATTCGGCACGTTTAGGAATCCGACCAGCCCAGCCTGGCGCAACATTGTCAAGAACACCTACTATGTTGGTGGGCAGTCGTTCACGGATCAGGGTTTCTCACTCCGAATCATGTACCAGACGCCGCGTGGCGGGCAGGACGAGTACATGATGACGGCCGGAAAGATCATGAAGGCCATTTCCATCCTTGGACTCGATCGGTACAATAATAGCAACGGCCAGAGCGATAAGACGTCGGATGGTCTTGTCGATTTCGGGCAGCAGTTCAATTCGGATGATTTCATCATCGATCCAAAAACCGGAACGCTGGTCTTTCCGTATGTCGAGCCGTTCGGCCAACGCGTCAAGGTCTTCGATGATGCGCAGAAGGTACTCAAACCGAAGTTTACGTTCGATTCCAATTTCTACCTGCCGGAAATTTACAACACACAGCAGGAGAGTTTGCGCCTGACCGAGACGAAGCAAACCTCGATCAATGTCAAATTCGCTGGCGGAGTCTCCTCCACGCTCGTTCTGAACGCATTCAATTTGGTCGAGGGAAGCGTGAAAGTGACCAGCGGCGCTACGGCGCTGACGGAAGGGAAGGACTACCGAGTTGATTATGCGAGCGGGACTGTGACGATCCTGAATCCCGATTACGTGAGCGGCGCGAGTTCGCTCAACGTCGAGTATGACGTGCATGACATCTTCACGAACGCGACGAAGAACGTGCTCGGCTTCCGCGCCGAAGTGCCGATGCTCGATGCCGCGAACCAGGTGCGTGGCGTGATCGGCACCACGTTTATGAACTACTCGATGCACTTGCCCACGCTCAAGACGCGGCAGGGCGAGGAACCGCTTTCGAACTGGATATGGGGATTCGATGGCGGCTACAAGTTCGACATGCCGATGATTACCGACGCGCTGAACGCGCTGCCGATCTTCAACCTGAAGGACAAATCGGAGTTGAACATCAAGGCGGACGCGGCAATCTCGCTGCCGAATCCGAACACCGAGTTATCACCGATGGCCGTCGATAACGGAAAATCCATCGCCTATCTCGATGACTTCGAAGGCGGACTCAACCAGTTTCCGCTCTATATGAACTATGGCCGCTGGCACCCCTCTTCGCAGCCGACCGATAGCACGCTCATGGCAAAGTATCCCGGCACGGACACGAACTACTGGTCGAACCCGATCAACCGTGTCAAGGGAAAGATGATATGGTACGTCCCGCAGGGACTCCCGTCGATCACGGACATGAAGCCGAACAAGAGTGTCGCGCCCGGTACGACCGCGCAAATCATGAACGTTGCGTTCGATCCAAGCCGGCCCGGTATCTACAATCCGAACCCGGCGAACGCACCGCCGATGGATATGTGGGGTGGCATGGTCCAGTATGCGCCGGGTCTCAACGTTGCGGCGACGAATACCGATGCCATCGAACTGTATATTAAGATCGACAATATGGATGGGGCTGACGCACAGAATGCGAAACTCCGCTTCGATATTGGCCGCGTCTCTGAGGATGTGATCCCCAACGGCCGCTTGGACAATGAGGATATTAACAACAGTGGCCGGTACGATGATGGCGAGGACATTGGACTTGACGGATTGAACGATGCGGGAGAACAGGCAAAATTCCAGAGTCTCGGCATTACGCCCTGGAATCCGAGCGACCCGAACAATGATGACTATGGGATCGACCCCGACCACCTCAACGGGCAGGAAGGCAACGCGAACGATGCCTATGCCGGACAGAAGCCCGACAACGAAGATCTCGATGGCAACGGCGCGGTCAATCTCGACAATGCGTACTACGAATACGAGATCCCGCTCGACCTCACGAACAACCGCAATCGCTACGTGATCGGTGGCAACCCGTCGAAAGGCTGGTATCAGCTTCGGATTCCGCTGGCCGATTTCAAGCGGATCATTGGTACGCAGGATAGCACGTTCAGCAATGTGTCCTATTATCGGTTCTGGATCGATAGTATGCAGAAGTCTTTGCAGCTCGAATTATATGAGTTGATGCTTGTCGGCAGCCAGTGGACGCGCGGGCTCGTCGGACTCAGCACGACGAACCCCATCGGCGATACCTCGCTCCGCATAGGATACGTCAGTATCGAAGATAATGGCGTCGGAACAACAACGAATTACAATGGCCCGGACGGAGTCCAGCGCGATATTATTCCGGGACAGACCGCGACCACACTGCTCGGCAACGAGCAATCGCTCGACATGATGTTGCGGAAGGTCCCGGCGGGAAGCCGTCGCGAGGCACAGCGCATATTCCCCTCGCCGAACGATCTCTTCAACTATCGCTCGATGGCGATCTGGGTTCACGGCGATGTGAATTCGGGTACGGAAATCTCCTCGCGTCCGCTGAACACCATCAACGATACGATCAACCGCGTGTGGGTCTACTTCCGGTTCGGGACCGATCAGTTCAATTACTACGAATACCGGCGGCCGCTCATGCAGGGATGGCAGAATATTCATGTCGATTTTGGTACGCTCACGTCGCTGAAGGCCCGGCGCAATGCAAGAGCCGACGCGATCTCGATGCCGGTTGGCGATGGGGTGCCCGGTTCGATGTACACAGTGGTCGGTAGCCCGACGCTTACGAACGCGCAATACTTCGTACTCGGCGCCGATCATGAGGACCGCACGGTCGACTCACTCTTTACCGACATCTGGTGGGACGAACTGCGACTGCTCGACGCGAACGATCAAATCGATTACGCCTACACCGCTGCGGCCGAGTTGAAACTCGCGGAGTTCGGACGCATCATGGGCGGCATGACCAACGAGCGCCCAGACTTCCACCGTGTGGATGAGCGCTTCAACTACGGGCGCTCGCTGAACCTGCTCTGGAACGTGACCGGCGAGTTTGCGATGCAAAAAGTCCTGCCCAAGTGGATGGAAGATCGCGGCTCCAAACTGCCGATCACGATTTCGCATTCCGAGGCTGTACTCCGGCCGAAGTACATTGTGAATACGGATGTCAATCTGAGTTCGACCGTCTCCGACATCCAGAATCTGATGAATGCCGGTCAGATGCGCGCCGATTCCGGACAGGCGCTGATTGATTCGCTACAACTGAACAATGAGACGCTGCAAGTGAAGAACTCCTTCGGCGCAAGCGACATCGCGCTCCGGTTTCCCGGCTCGTTCTTCCTTATTCCGGGATTCGTCAATCGTTTGAATTTTGGTTTCGGGTATGGCGAGTCCTATCTCCGATCGCCGCAATACGAGTTCGATCGCACCTGGTCCTGGACTGGCTCCGCGCGCTATAGCCTGCCACCGCTGCCACAGTGGAGTGTTTCCCCATTGTCCTGGATGCTCGGAACGAGCACATTCCTGGTCGGGCCATATTCGCAGTGGAAGATCACGCCCTTGCCAACGCAAGTCTCGTTTGCCGTCAGCGCCACGCGCGGGCGCGAGCATTCGCTCAATCGGCTCTCGACTCTGAGCTTGCCGGGTGAGGGAAGTAGTACTCAGGATACGATGGATGTGGTGAACAGCCTCGTGCCACTCATCAACCGGGTCTTTACGGCCACGCGTGGCATGCAGATTAACTGGAAGCCGTTCGAAGGCGGCATGCTCTCGCCGGCGTTCGATTACTCGCTCGATGTCACGAGCAATCTCATACCGCTCGAAACACAGGCACAGTTCGATAAACCGGTCACATACGATGTGAATGGAAATCCCATTTACAACTACGACAGCGTGTATTACTACCAGCGGAGCACGCAGGATATTCTCCACGATATTTTCTTCAAGGACGGTGCGCTCGCGCGGCCCGGCGTCGATTTCAACGCGAGTCAGAAAGTTCACATGGGGACACAGCCCAAATTGCCGGGACTCTTCGGTCTCGAAAAACTGCTGAAGCCGGTATTCGATTACCGGGTCGAGTATCGCTGGCTCAACACACAGACCAACTTCCAGAACGCGAAGCAAGCAGCGTGGAATAATGTGATTACGACCGGCATCGAACTCAACGTGCGCGACTTGGGCATGATGATCTTCGGCAAGCCGATCGGCGAGGAGGGGCCGCAGCAGCGCGGGCTCGGTCGCGGACGCGGCGAAGTGGGAGTTGTGCCTGAGGAATTTCGTGGACGAGCTGGTGAGGACCGCGAGTCGCCCGGGGCCAGACCGAGAGAGCAGCCGCGCAATCCCGTTGAACGGGGTGAGGAGATGCGCATTCAATCGCCCGGTAATCCGTTGGGCCGCAAGCCGCACATCCTCGATACGATGCGCCACACGGAGCCGGTGGTGAGGATAGACACCGTTGGCAAGATCCACACGCCCGGTATGGGCACGGAAGGAGAGAAGGGTGGCGAATACGCCGTCGATACCGTACTCACACCCGAAGCCCCGATGCCGGAGCAGCCGGAGTTCGTGGAGGTGGCGCCCTCGGTCACCGTCAAGGGGCTACTCCAAATGTTCGTGCAGAAGCCACTCTTCGATTGGAATGGCACCCGGTTCAACTTCACACAAACGAACCAGAGCCTGAACAATGCAATCGCGGGCGATGGCTCGGGTATCACGAATTTCCTGGCGCGCGGATTCGGCACGCCGGAGGACGATCAGAATGGCCCATCGCGCGCATATCAACTCGGCCTTATTACCGACCCGAGTGGCCGGCTCATCTTCCATTGGCAAAATCACTTCCCGTTCCTTTGGTACTCCGTGCGGCACGGCTTGCGCGAAGGTGATCCGTACGGCGGTTCGGTCGATGTGACTGATGCCTTCACGCAGACGAACAACTTCGAACTTGCCACGAGCCGGCCCCTGTGGAACGGCGCGTCTATCAGTTTGAACTGGAAGGTCTCGTTTGGCTACGACGAGCGGGATGCATTGCAAATCAATAGCGCCGGCGACCCGAATCTGCTGTACCAGATCAAGTCGGGCGATGTCTCCCGCACCTTCCTCTCCATTCCGCCGCTGCCTTTCGTTGGCGAGAGCGCATTACAGAGCGGAATCCTGAACGTCGGCGTCAAGTATCGCGAGGCAGTTCAGGCACTCGGCTATTCCGTCGCCAACGCGCACGATTCGCTTCCGGCCGATGTGCATAATAAGATCGAGCAGCAGGCATTTATGCAGGGCTTTGAAACGCTGCCGTTCTTCAGCGGTTTCTTGCGCGAGTATCTGCCGAGACTGAATTACTCGTTCAGTTGGTCGGGCCTCGAAAAATTCCCGCTCTTCTGGTTTGCCGATCACGCCAGTGTTCGCAACGCATACAACGGAACATACAAGCGCTCATTCCGTCAGGACCCTGGCGATTCACTCAACCTGACTTCGCTGCAAACAATCGTCTACGGCTTCCGGCCGCTCATTGCGTTCGATATGTCGTGGGATAAACTTTGGAACGGCACGCTTACGACCAGCCTGAACTACGATACCCAAACAGAGTGGGCCGCCGACTATGCCTCGACGCGCATCACGAAGCGGCTCTCCACAACGTTTGGGATCAACGCGCATTACACGCGGGCCGGTGGCCTCTCGATCCCGTTCCTCAAGCTGAATCTCAAGAATCAGTTTGGCGCGCAGTTCATGTTCAGCCAGACGATCTCTTCGGATGATTACTACAACTTCTGGACGATCGAATCGAACCCGGCGGGCACCAGCAACGGCGGCCTGACCAAGACGACCATCGAGCCGCGCGTCTCCTATACCATCTCGACACAAGTCTCCGTCGAAGCCTTCTACCACTACGAGCGCACCACTCCAGCCTCGAGTGGTCTCATAAGCCCGCCTACACGCCTTATCACGGCGGGGTTTGATGTGCGGTTGAAGATTATGTAGCGCGGGCGAGTCAAGAGGCTACTGATTATTTCGCCCCATCACCCGTAACAATCCGTGGCAGCGTAGCCGCGAGAACGCGCAAGTCCGTCCAGAGCGAGATGCTTTCGATGTACTTCATGTCGTGCTCGATCATCTGCGGGAGTGAATTGCTTTCGCTGCGTGCGTAAATCTGCCAGTATCCCGTAAGGCCCGGAAGCACGCTCGTCCGCAGACGATTCTCCTGCGGGTGTGGCTCGACCATAAAAGGTAGCAACGGTCGCGGACCAACAAGGCTCATTTCGCCTTTGATGATATTAATAAGTTGCGGCAACTCGTCCAACGAATGCCGACGAAGAAATCGACCGACCAGCGTGACACGCGGATCGTTCTCGGGCTTGAGCAGAATGCCTGTGAGTGCAAGTTCCGCCGCTCGCTGATCCACTTCGCTTGCTCGCTGTCCGGTCGTCATGGTTCGAAATTTCAGGAATCCGAATCGGTGTCCATCCTGACCAATACGAGGTTGCACGAGAATGACCCTGCCTCTGCTTGTGAGCGCAATCGCCGCAGCGATAAGCAGAAAAAAGGGGAGGAGCGCAACCAATAGGAGGGAGGCGAGTGTGAAGTCGAGCAGCCATTTCCCGGTGCGCCGATAGAATGTTGCATCCCGGTACTCCATCGAGTCCGAGTGAAAGCAGAGGCCGTTTGCAGTCGCGGACTTCTCTTCACTCATTATTTACTACAGCTAGATTGAGGCTCGATTCTGGCACCCTGCAACCCATTGCCATTTCCGCTGCGTGCTTGCCGCTCAGGATGGCTTGGTCCATGTTGAGGTATTTCCACTCTCCAAACCGGCCACACGAGAGAATCCCGAGCGAACGAAGATACGCCTGCAACTCGCCAACGATGGAATCGTGGTCGATGCCTGGAATGATATACGCAGGGTCGATCTCAGTTGTTGACTCGTGAACGATTTGGTCCTGCTTCGCGAGCACACCAGCCCGGCATAACTGCTTGATCGTTCGTCGCACAAGGCCCTTGCGCTCGATGTGTCGAGTAGGAGATTCCGAGATTTCGATCATCATCGAACTCATGCCGCTGGGCACAAGTGATGCCGAGAAGTTTCCGGGAAAACTCACGCGATGGAATTCAAATTCCTCTTCTGGATAGTAGACCCAATGGCGCTCGCTGATGTTTGGCCTTGCAATACCAAGGTTGACGTTGATAACCCGGTTCGCGCGAAGTTGTGCAGCTAATTGGCGGATGCGTGCCGGGACATGCTCCGTCAACCCTATCAGCGTTGGAAGTGGCAGCGTGCTGATCAGCGTTTCAAATAAATGAGTCTCGCCGTTCTCGAATTGAACCAACCGTGCGCAGGGATCGATTGAAACGGCACGCATACCGAACTGGACAGGCCGAATCCGTTCAGCGAATGCTTGTGGGAGCGCCGCCGTACCGCCTTGTTCCGGATACCAGAAGACCGCATTCGGGCCGTGGTGGATTTTGGAATCGCGGAAAGCGCCTGAGAAGATCTCATCCATGTCCGGCAGCATCACGCGGTCGGCGATCCAGTCAAACCCCATAGAGCATGGCTCTGTGGCCCACACCTTGCGATTGAAGGGGAGCATGAAGTTCTTTGCAATGCCGGCACCGAACATGGCGTGTATCCAGTCCTCGAAGTTACGGATCGGGCCGGCAGTCGCTCCATAGCGGGACTCGATCAGCCCGAGAAGATTCTCGCGAACCGTCGCGAGCGGCAGACCCAGCATGTTTGCCTGATACGGATAGCGTGTATGGACGCCGTTCGAGTATATCCAAGAGATCCGCTCGTGCTCGGCGAAGTTATCGCCGAGCAGGTCAGTAATCAGGCGTGAGGCGTACGGGTCTTTCGTGTAGAGGACGTGGATCGCATGATCGAACGTAAAGCCATCGCGCACGACCGAGCGCGCCACGCCACCGACCGAGCCGCTTGACTCGAAAATGTCGTAGGCCCCATGCAAATGATACGCCGCGCTGAGTCCGGCCAGACCGGCCCCGAGGATCACAGGACGAGGTTTTGTTCTTGACATGGATCACGGGTTCTCCAAAACGCGATATTCCTCCATTGAAATGATGCGCATAATGAGAAGACTCGCGAGAATGAAAAAGGTAACAGCCAGCCGTGGGCAGATATTTTTGACCTCCGCCGCTGGGCACCATTCCCGCGCCCGAATCCTTCGAATGGCACTGACATTATGCTTCCGAAGCGACTCATTGCATTCTTCGTCTTCGCCGCTGTCGCGTTCTCCATCGCTAGTTCTGCGCACGCGCAGTGGTATCTGATGGGTTCACCACGGTCGGCAGCCCTTACCATGAGCGGAAACAATTTCATCGCTGGTACTTATTCTGGAATCTTGCTTTCGAAGGACACTTGCAAGACATGGTCCTGTGTCACGTCACCAGGGATTCATGTCATTGCATTTTTATCTAATGATTCGCAATTATACGCAGGGACATCGAAAGGCATCTTCCTTTCGACAGATCATGGTGAACATTGGATGCTCAAGAGTGACACGGTGGTCGGTTCTGTTTGGTCGGTGGCGGCTATTGGCTCAATCCTGTTTGCTGGAACCGGATTCCCGTTTGAGACGGTGGGCAGAGGTGTTTACCGCTCGACGAATGGAGGCCAGAGTTGGGTGGCAGTTAATAATGGTTTGCCCCGTTCCAGCGTCAGCGGTCTTGCTGCCGTTGGCTCCAAGCTCTTCGCTGCAGAACCGCAAGGTCTTTTCGTTACAACGGACAGCGGTGCAAGTTGGACACTAAAGGATTCGCAACTTGGGTCGCCCTTCGCAGTTGATGGCGACACAATTTTTGCTGCGAGTCATGGCTATACAATTCATTATGAGTGGTATGGTCTCAGTCGGTCTACAGATCAGGGAGAGACCTGGGTCGTAGTTGATAGTTTTATGTCCCCTCAGGCGATCGCAATTTTAGGGACCAAGCTTTTTGCAGCCAATCGAAGTGACCTTCATCTCGAAGTGAGTCATGATCATGGACTACACTGGTCAGTCCCTGGGGAGCTATCCTCATGCTTGTATGTGGGCGGGTTGGGCGTCTTTGCCGCAGGAGAGTTTAGCGGCCCAATCAGTCGCTCAACCGACAGCGGAACAACTTGGAGTTTGATTAGTGCGCCAATCGGGTTCGCGTCCAAAACACCATTCATTGCGACGGCCAAAAGTCTTTTAATGGGCGGTTATCATATTTGGAGATCGTTGGATAGTGGTGAAACATGGTCACGGACTGACAGCGGAACGCTACTAAGCGCCGTAGTTGCATTGACGCGAATTGGTAACTGTATTTTCGCAGGGACAGGGACAAGCACTGATGCAGGAGTGTATGTTTCCTCTGATGAAGGTGCGACTTGGAATGCGGCGAACGACGGTCTGTCGTGCAACGTGGTTCAGTCTCTCGCAACAGTCGGTTCTTATCTCTTTGCGGGAGCGATAAAGGACACTGGGGTTTCAAATCCCGATCCAAGACGCCCGCCTAAAGTGTGGCTGCTTGGTAGTGGTATCTTTCGATCGACCGACAATGGGGGAAGTTGGTCCGAAGTCAAGGACTTTTTGGGAGCAGGGGATTCCGTTTGGCAAATCAATCTTTTTGCAAGCGAGACAAATCTTTTCGCAAATGGTCTTCGGTCAACCGACAGTGGCGTCACCTGGTTAGACAACCCTAATAACCCATATCCCATCGCTGTCAGTGGAAATAATCTCTTCGGCATAAGCAACCAGCGAGTATATCTTTCGACCGATGAAGGTAATGTCTGGACTCCGGTTAGCAGCGGTTTGCCTTCGAACTCTCAAATCGTTTGGGCTGCCTCAGGATCGAGCATCTTCGCTGGCACATACGATAGTGGAATCTTTATTTTGTCGGCTACCAGCAATTCGTGGTGGCCCATTAATACGGGATTAGCTGATACTCAGATAAACAATCTTTTCGTAGCCGACGGTTATCTTTACGCCAACGGGGCAATGGGCTTTTGGCGCCGTCCACTCTTCGAGATGATCGGCCCGGCATCGGTGGCACAACCGCCCGCGCCGACGCACGAACTTCGCACCTACCCCAACCCATTCTCTCAATCAACAACCATCTCCTTCACGCCGGAGTCCAGCGGGTATGCGGGAGTCTCGATAGTGAATCTGCTGGGCGTGGAGGTGGCGCGGCTGTTTGCCGGTGAGCTAACGGCGGGGGAGCATAGTTTCACTTGGAATGCAGCAACCGGGGGATCCGCCGCGGCGGACGCTACAGGGATGTACCAATGCATTGTCCGCATGAATGGGCGGGTGGAGAGCCTGAAGTTAATGATTGTAGGCGATTAGAGGTATATTTGATGAATAAATTTTCGTAAATCAAGAATTCATCAAAAATTTGAGATGCCGAGTGGCTCGAACCGCGTTGTAATAGGTGGAAGGGGTTCTCTTCGCTAAATCGCAAATGTTTCAATGGGACATTCGCCCGTCACTGGGGTCCAGTCAATTGAATAAAGTCATTGCGAGCGGAGCGAAGCAATCTCTCGCAGGTTAACCGGTCTGGCTTCGGAGGAGGACGAAGCAGGGTCCCGAGAGCCTTAGATTGAACTTTCTTCGCTTCCTGCTTGCTATTCCGCGCTATGAAACGCAGAGTCTTTAGCGGTATCCAGCCATCGGAAGTGATCCACATCGGTAATTACATCGGTGCGGTGAAGCGCTGGGTCGCGCTCCAGGACGATCCGGCGAAGGACAACATCTACTGCGTCGTCGATCTCCACGCGCTGACGGTCAAGCAGGACCCCGAGGTGCTGCGGGAGCGGACGCTGGAGTTGCTCGCGCTCTTCCTTGCGGTGGGACTCGACCCAGCGAAGAGTACGCTCTTCGTGCAGAGCCACGTCAGCGCGAATGCCGAGGGCGCGTGGCTGCTGAACTGCGTCACGCCAGAGTCCTGGTTGAAAAAGATGACGCAGTACAAAGATAAATCCGCAAAGCAGGCTGAGCGTGGGCGCGAGGGAACGGTCCTAACCGGGCTGCTGGATTATCCAGTACTTATGGCAGCAGATATTCTCTTTTACGACACGCACGAGGTGCCCGTCGGCGAAGATCAGAAACAGCACGTCGAGCTTGCGCGCAACATCGCCGAGCGGTTCAACTATCACTACGGCGAGACGTTCATCGTACCGGAGCCGGTGATCGCGAAAGCAGGCGCGCGCATCATGGGATTGGACGATCCCACGGTCAAGATGTCCAAGAGCATGGCGCACGTCCAGGGCCACGCCATTCGTCTGCTCGATGAGCCGAAGCAGATCGAGCGGGCGATCATGCGCTCGAAAACCGATTCCGGCTCCGAGATTCGTTTCTCTGCGGACCCAGCGAAAGCCGGGGTAAATAATCTGCTGACGATCTACCAGGTGCTGACGGGGAAAACGCGCGACGAAGTCGAACAGGATTTTGCTTCGGCGCGTGGCTATGGCGATCTGAAGAAGCGCGTCGCGGAAGTTGTGATTGCGGAAGCCGAACCGGTTCGCAAGCGGTTTGCCGAGATTGCAACCGATCGCGGCGAGCTCGAACGGATCATGCGCATCGGCGCCGACAAGGCTCGAGCCATCAGCGAGCCGCGCCTCGCTGATGTGAAGCGGAAAATGGGATTGCTGCTCCCGATGTGATCTCCTTTCATGAGTACCTCCGCTAAGACGATCGAGCGAAAGTACCTCGCGATCTCGCTCGTCGCGTCGGCATTCCTCTTGTCGTTTCAATTGCTTTTTCCGCTGAGCTTTGACAATGAGATTTTCCAGTCGATGGCCAGTGAACTGTATCGGTTCCACCGCTTGCCATACCTGGGGACATGGGATCAGAATTTCCCGGGCACGATTTATCTTCATTGGCTTTCGATCGTGCTCTTTGGCGATTCGGCGATTGGGTTTCGGGTCTTCGATCTCATCTTCCATCTCGGCATGTCGTGGTTGCTGTTCGTCCTGTTGCGGCGATGGCTTTCAGCGCGATCGACTGCTCTTGCGGTCATCGTTTACAACGCCCACTACATTTCAAACTTCTGGCTGGCTGGCCTCAAAGATCCGTTTGCAGTTGGATTTCTGCTTCTCGGGACCTGCCTGCTATTTGTTCTTAGAGACGGCACGTCCCGACCATCCAAGTCTCATTTGTTGGCATTCGGAGCGGGGATGTCGATTGCAATGATGACAGCCATCCGGCCAACGTATCTCCTCTTCCTGTTTCCTGCGCTCGGATTTCTTTGGACCATTCCGCAGCGGCGTCCCATTCTTCTACTGTCATTCCTGGGTGGAGCACTCATACTCATGGTGGCGTTGGTGATGCCCTATGCGCTCACTCCCGGTGGATTGGAGCAGGCCTATCTCAGCACATTTCGATACAACCTCGACCTCTATGGCCAGGCGCGAATTCCTTCGATGTTTCTCCACGCGCTCAGGTTGATGAAGTTCTTCCTCATTCCCGGTCTTGCTGGAATTGCTCTCGCACTTGTTCCTCGGCTCCGTGTTCTTGCGAGTATTCGCAGAGTTTGGGATGGTATAACAAGACCCATTGCGGCCGAGAGAGTGCTTATCGTTGGATATGCTGTTGCTGGACTCATTTCGCTGCTCGTGATGGGAAAGTACTATCCATACCATTTCGAGCCCGTCATGCTGGTGCTTTTGCCATTCGCTTCACTTGCGTTCGAGAGTTCGATTGCCGGACTGCGACGGCCCGCCGTTCAGGTTGCGGCCCTACTCGCGATTCTTGGGTTCTATGCCGTGCGCGTATTCCCGCTTTATCTCGTGCAGCCGGTCATTGCGGACGTGCTCGATGGCGTTCCCCATCCACTGGAGGCGGCTCAGAATATGCTCCAGACCGATTCCGGGTACCCGCGAAGCACCGATGCAGCCGTCGCAAGGTATGTTGACGAGACTGCTCCATCCGGTGAACGTTTCGAGAGCGCCACGTTGAACGGGGCGCTTCGATGGCGCACCGCGAGAATGTCCGCAAGCCGTTTCACGACGTTCTACCCATTGACCGCAAGCAGTCCGAATGGCGAACACCCTGCGTTCCAACAACGATGGCGCCAGGAGTACATCGATTCACTTCTATCGGCGCGCCCGTATTACATTGTGATCAGCGACGAGCCAATGGAAATCTTTAGCTGGATCCACAAGACCCCGATGGAGACGATCCATGAGATTCCAGGATTCGATCGTCTGGTCCTCCCTCAATACCAGTTCGATACGGCGATGGGTGGGTACACGATCCTCAGGAGACGCCATTGAACATGTCTTCCCATCGCAAGTATCTGCTCGCAACACTCGCGAGTTCGTCTTTCCTTCTGGCCTTCGGATTGGTCGAGCCGCTCAGCGGCGACAACGAACTCTATCAGTCGATGGCGAGCGATCTGATCCGCTTCCACTCGTGGCCGTACCTTGGTACATGGGACCAGAATTTTCCGGGCATCGTCTATATTCATTGGTTCTCGATCATCCTTTTGGGTAATTCCACACTCAGCTTTCGGGTCTTCGATCTCATCGTCCACATTGCGATGAGTGGAATGCTATTCATCGTTCTTCGCCGGTGGCTCTCGCCACGCACGGCTTGCCTCGCCATCCTCTTCTACAATCTGTTCTATATTTCCGAGACGTTGGGGACTGCCGGGCAGCGCGATGGCTATGCCAATGTTCTTTTCCTTTTGGCGACGCTGCTTCTTTTCAACTCCCGATACTCGACCGAAGGATCGAGGCGATGGTCTGTTGGCAAAGTAATGGGTGCCGGGTTGTGCGCTGCTGGGATGATGGCCCTGCGGCCGACGTATGTGGCTGTGATTCCACTCGTCCTGCTATATCTTCGGATTGCTTCCGGTGAGTGGAAGTGGTCTTTGGCGTTTCTTTCGGGAGTGGCCCTGTTGTCGCTCCTGCTCACAATGCCTTACCTATCAGCCCCAGGTGGACTCGATCAAGCGTACCAATCAGTCGTGTTGTATAATCTTGAAATATATGGGAAATATCAGAGGCATCTTCCGTGGATTTATCACCAGTTGAGCCTGAGGAAGTTGTTCCTCATTTCTGGAAGCCTCGGTGTGTTGATTGCCGCGACGCCTTCGATTCGTAAGCATAGGGTGGTGCGCGCGGTTCTGGATCAGGTCTCATCCCCAACCGCCGGGGAGAAGCTTCTGATAGGGGGATATGGTCTGCTTGGGGTCGCTTCGCTGATCGCAATGGGGAAGTATTGGCCATATCAATTTGAGCCCGTGATCCTTGTGTTGGCTCCGTTCGGAGTTGTCTTTTTCGAGATTGTTGGGCGTCTGATCCCGTGGGGGAGCGCTCGTTGGATGGCCCTTACTGTCTTGTTGCTGTATTGCCTCCTCCGCGAGTTGCCGATCGGAATGTTTTACTCCTTTGCCGCGAATCGGGTAGAGCATTCGAACGTGGGTGCGACGGATTCCCTCTTGAATATGTATGCGTCCGTCGCATCATACGTTAATCATAACACGCTGCCGAATGATCGATACGAATGCGCCTCGCGCCAGGCTGGGATCCGATGGCGTTCGGAGCGAATGAGCGCCAGCCGTTTTACGACATTTTATGCGCTAACAACCTTTGCGCCGAATGGGACGCATCCCGAATTCCAACAAGTTTGGCGGAGAGAATACATCGATTCCCTGCGTTCGGCACGCCCCCGACTTCTGGTTATCAGTCATGAAGTCGTCGATTCAACCGATCTTTTTCCTGAGTCGCCGGCGCAGAGCATTCACGAGATTCCCGGCTTCGATAGCGAAATCCTCTCGCATTATCGCCCGGACACGACAATTGGCGGCTACACCATCCTGAAACGGATCGATTAGCGGGCGGAGAACGTCTCGGCGGCGGCGAGAGTTGAAGCAATTCTGATGGTCAAACTCGGAAATCTGGAACTGGGAGAGCAGCTTTTGCTGCTTGCGCCGATGGAGGACGTGACGGATGTCTCGTTCCGTCTGCTTGCGCGCGAACTGGGGGCGGACGCCGTCTATACCGAGTTTATTTCGAGCGAAGCGATCATCCGCGCGGCGGCGAAGTCGATGAAGAAGCTCGTAACCAGTCCCCAGGAGCGGCCCGTGGCGATCCAGATTTATGGCGGCGATCCGGCTGTGATGCAAGAAGCGGCGCGCATTTCTGAAGCCGCCGGTCCCGACTTTATTGACATTAACTGCGGCTGCTGGGTTAAGAATGTTGTCCGTCACAACGCCGGAGCGGGATTGCTCAAGGATCCGCCGCGTATGGAGCGGATGGTCCGCGCGGTTGTCGACGCTGTGAAACTTCCGGTCACGGTCAAAACGCGTATCGGCTGGGACGCGAATTCGATCAACATTTTGGAGATCGCGCCGATGCTCGAACAAGCCGGTGCACAGGCGCTCACAATCCACTGTCGCACGCGCGTGCAAGGCCACAGCGGTGACGCCGATTGGTCGTGGATTCCGAGGATCAAGCAGGTTGTCTCGATCCCGGTCTTCCTGAATGGCGATGTGAAGACTCCCGAGGACGCCGAGCGCGCCTTCCGCGAGACCGGCGCCGATGGTGTGATGATTGCCCGCGCGGCGATAGGCAATCCTTTTCTCTTCCGGCAGATCAAAGAGCTTCGCAATACCGGAAGTTATATGCAGCCAAGTCTGGAGGAGCGTGTCCGCGTTTGCGTCCGGCACTTAGTACACTCGTGCGAGATTCGCGGTGAGAAGCGCGGCGTCTTCGCGTTCCGGAAGTACTATTCCGGATATTTCCGTGGAATTCCCGGATCGTCGCGCCTGCGCTCGGACCTCATGCAGATCACCTCGCTCGAAGCGGTTGTCGAGCGTATAGAGCATTTCGGCGAGCATGGCGCAGGGGAGGATGCAACCGGAAATGTGAGCGATCTGGCAATGGCGGCATAGCGTAGCGCGTCTGTTTCTGTTTGTATTTTGCAGTCCCTAAGATTGCCCACATGAGTCGTCCAGCGCTGATCTTCATCCATAATCCCCACTCGAATCACGGCGCGCGCTTAGATGACGTGCAAGCGCTCGAACGCACGTTGGCCGACCGCTATCCCTGGCGACAGACAAGCACAGCGGGAGAGGCGACGGCAATCGCGCGCGAGGCAGCGCTCGAAGGGGCGGAGGTAGTCGTTGCAGTTGGCGGCGATGGGACGGTCCACGAAATTGTGAACGGGCTGATGACTTTGCCACAAGTCGAGCGGCCCAAGCTTGGAATTCTGCCTGTCGGCAGCGGCAATGATTTTGCTTTTGCAGCCGGGATTCCGACTGATCTAAAGAAGGCTCTCGAAGTTGTTCTGCGCGGCGAGACACTTGCGGGGGATGTCGGCTCCATCGAGATTGGCACTGCGAGAAGCTACTGGTGTAATACCGTTGGCATCGGCTTCGACGCGAAGGTCACAGTGCGGAGCAGGCGCATTCGCGCACTGCGCGGCACGGCGATGTATGTCGCCGCGACGTTGCTAACACTGATGAAGGAGCACGAGACGTTCGAAGCGGAGATCACAGTTGATGGGGAGAGCTTCCACGAGCCGATACTCATGATGACGCTCGGCAACGGCCCGCGGGAGGGTGGAGGATTCTACACGACCCCAAACTCGCGCATCGACGATGGGCAGTTCGAGATGCTGATCGGAAAGCCTATGTCGCGCCTCAGGATGCTTTCGCTGTTGTTGCGGGTGCTCAAGGGGACACACCTCGGTTCACCGGAATTCTCTCTTCGGTCGTTTCATCGCATGAATCTCACTTCTGATCGGTCGCTTGTCATCCATGCCGATGGGGAGATTCTGGCGGTGCCTGTGGATGGTGTACGAAGCATTACGGTTGAGCTTCAGCCGGTTGCGCTGAGAGTTATTCGTTGATGCCGATGGCAGGCTTCCTGCGTCGTTGAGAGAGCCACGTTCCCAAAGCATAGAGCCACACCACAAGCCCAAACAGCATCGCCGGAATCGCGATGAAATCGCCCAAACGGACATACAGCGTTTTGCGCTCGATGAGCGGTACGCGCTCGGTGATCGAGCCGCTGGTGAAGAGCGGCAGCGACTTCACAAACCGGCCACGGTCGTCAATCACCGTTGAGATTCCGGTATTCGCGGAGCGGACGACCCAGCGACGGTTCTCGATTGCTCGCAGGACCGCGAATTGCTTGTGCTGATACGGACCCGAAGAGCGGCCATACCAGCCATCATTCGTAATGACGGCGAGCGCATTCGCGCCGTGATCCACGAAGTGCCGAACAAAACTTGGATAGACCGACTCATAGCAGATCATCGGCGGGATACGCAAAGTATCGTGTTGCGAGGGGAGCGGGAGTTCGAGTGGCTCGTATCCGTCGCCATAATTCCAACTTCCAAGTCCCACGCCCCACTGAAAGAGCCTGCCAATGAACGGGAAGTATTGCACGAATGGAACGTGCTCACCGAGCGGGACGAGTTTTTGCTTGTGATACGCCTCGCGGTGCATGTGGCCGCTGGAATCCATATAGACCATCATCGCGGCATTCCAGCTTCGATAATAGAAGCCACCCATTCCCGAATAATTCGCATCGGACGGGATCGAGTCGCGACCGGTCTGATAGTCCATGCGGTCCGGGAATCCAGTAAGAATGGGACGCCCCGTCTCGGCAATAAAGTGATAGAGCTGGCCGAGTTCGTAGTTCTTGGCTGGGGTCGTGATATAGAATGTGATCGCAGTCTCGGGCCAGAGCACCAAATCGGTGGAGTCGTGGACTTGATTCAAGGCAGTCCTGGTCGCGGAGAAATTCGTATCGAGAATGCGCTGATTGTCCACAGACCACTTCGCCCAGGGATCGATGTTGGGTTGCACGACCGTCACACGCAATGAGGAGCGCGAGGGCTCGTGCTGGTTCATCGCGTAAGCGCCGTAGAGGTAGGGGACGAGGATGAGGAGGAGCAGCGCAAACCCATGAGAAAGAACACTTTTGCCTTGTGATCTTCGAACCAACTGGAATATCTCCACATTCACGAGCACGATCGCGATCGAGAGCAGATACGGCCCGCTGAACTCGATGAACTGGACGTAGGCGAGATTGTAGCTTTGCGTATTGTAGAGGTTCAGCCACGGGTAGGAGACATCGCCGAAGGAGTGGGCGTATTCGAACCCAGCTTGAAAGATCGGCAGTGAGTAAAGTGCAACGGTCTTTCCAAACCGGCGCCGTGTCATATCGTAGAGCAAAAACGGCGCGACGAGGAAAAAGGGATGGACAATCGCGAGCAGCACGCCAGCCACCATCAAGAATGGATCGACCTCGCTCATGGACTTCCATCCGCCGACCCAGTAATTCGAGACAAGGCCGAGCGCAAACATCGCGACATACGCGGTGTAAAACGTCTTGCGAAGCGAATCGGCAGACTGGAGGGCGATCAGGAGCGGCACCAGCGCCACGAACGCGAGCAGGCCACCAGCGAGGCCAGTAGGGGGGAAGGCAAAGCCAAGAAGTACGCCGGAAAGAATGGCGAGAAGATAGCGCGAGCGGCGGCGGAATGGCATGAACTTCACGGACAAGATGGACTCAATGGGCGTTCCTTTTGGTCGATCTTGTCCATGAAGTCCATGCTGTCCATTCTTCGGATCTGCTCACTCGAATCTTAGCGCATCAATCGGCGCCATATTTGCAGCTTTCAGAGCCGGATATAGTCCGAAGACAATGCCGACCAGCGAGCAGACGCCGAGTCCGATCCCGATCCACATGGTCGGGACATAGACATTCGCGTGAATGAGCACCGCAATGAGATTGCCGAGGCCAATGCCAATCGCAATTCCGATCACGCCGCCGAGTTCGCAGAGGACGATGGCTTCCATCAGGAATTGTCCCGTAATGTCGGCCTTCGTCGCGCCCATTGCTTTGCGAATGCCGATCTCCTTGGTCCGCTCGGTCACGCTGACGAGCATGATGTTCATGATGCCGATCGAAGCGGCGAGCAGTGCGATGGCGCTGATGCCGAAGCCAGCATACGATAGGTACTTTGAGAAGGACTCGAATTGCGTGGTGAGGCTGGTATTGTTCTCGACCTCAAAATCATTTTCGACGCCGGGCTTCACGCCGCGTGCCGTGCGGAGCGCGCCGATCACCTCGTCCTGTGTATCGTCTAAGCGGTCCTTGGTCCGAGCGCGGACGGTCATCTGGAGCGATGTGAACTCGCCCTGAATGAAGTGTTTCAGCTCGTTTGTAATTGGAATAAGAGCGAAGCCATCCTGGCTCGCCCCCATGCCGCCGCCCTTCTTGTCCAAGACGCCGATCACCGTGTAGTTCTGTCCGTTGAGTTTTATCGTCTTGTTGATTGGGTCCTCGCCATGCTTAAAGATACGATCGACGATGTCCTGCCCGATGACGGTCACATCGCGCGCATACTGGACGTCGTCCGGCGAGAGCATCCGGCCTTTCGCCACGTCGCGATTATGGTTGATCGCATAATTATCGTCGGATCCCTGAAGAGAGAATTCGGGGTCACTTTTCTCATTTTCGTAGGCAGCGGCGAGTGGGGCGTAGGTATGCTCGGCGCTGACGGCAAGCGGAAGTATCGCATTCGAACGCACGAACCGGATCTCCTCGTAGGTGATCCGCTTGCGCTTCATGTACTTGATCCAATCGCCCTCACCCATTTGGATGGACGGCCATTTCTTGATCGTAAACGTATTCGCACCAAGCTGCGAGAGCGATTCGTCCACGCTGTTTGTCAGCGCGCCGAGCGCAGTCATCACGCCGATGATGGAAAAGACGCCTACGACAATGCCGAGCAACGTCAGGCTGCTCCGCAGCTTATTAGCGCGGATGGAGCTGAAGGCTTGCCGGATGTTTTCAGAAGTCTGCATAAAATGCGAACCAGGATTACGCTGATTTCAGAGGTTTACGTGGATTGATTATAGGATTCATAGTGGCTTCTGGATTCCGAATAACCGTTCCATCGTCTGAATGTGACTCGTAAATAGGGGTTGTCCATAATCCTAAAAATCAATCTGCGAAATCCGTCCAAATCCGTGTAATCCAGGTTCTATTCATATCTCAGTGCATCGACCGGATCGAGCTTACTCGCGCGCCAGGCCGGAAGAATACCGCTCGCGACACCGATCCCAAGCGAAATCCCAAGGCCGGAGAGGATCAGCACAAGCGAGAAGTGAAGCTGCACGGTCGAGTCGGTTCCAAGCACGTTGTGATTGATGTATAGCGCGGCGCCGAATGCGAGCATGAGTCCGATCGAGCCGGCGATGATGCAGAGCATCGAGGCCTCTGTCAGAAACTGCGAGAGAATCATCCGGCGTCTGGCGCCAACTGCTTTGCGAATTCCAATCTCTCGCGTTCGCTCCTTCACACTGACAAACATGATGTTCATGATGCCGATACCACCGACAAGGAGCGAAAGTCCGGTAATGACGAGTCCGATCATCTGGAGTGTCACAGTGAGCTTATCGAATTCCGTATTAAACGCATCTTCGCTGTTGATGCCGAAGTTGTCATCTTCACCCGGCTTCAGTCCTCGGACCATCCGCATCTGATAGATCGCCTCGGCTTTCGTATCTTCTTTCGTCAGAACGTTTTTTGCCTTAATGGCAATCGTCAGCGTTCGATTGGGGTCGCCAAACGCACTGAAGAAGGTCTGAAGCGGCATAATGATCTCATGATCGACGGACCAGAAGCCGAACATTCCGCCGGCTCGCTTCGCCACGCCAATCACTTCAAGCGGATACCCATTAACGCGCATCGTCTTGCCGATCGGATTGCTCTTATGGAATAGCTGGTCCCATACGTCATACCCGATGATGCAGACGGGTCGCGCACTTGTAAGCTCCTGCTCGCCGAAGAACCGGCCCTGATCCATGTCGAGCGAATTTGTCACTTCGTATTGCCGGTCGGCACCGGCAGCGCGAATATTCTCGAGCTCGTTCGTCCCATACTTAAGCTTGACGCTCCATTCACTCGCGCCGACGCTGATTGCACGCGCGGTTGTCATGCGTCGTTCCAGATCGCGTGCCTCTTGAACCGTAATGTTCGGACGGTTCCGCTGCATCATCCAGTTGCCGCCTTGCCACGAGTGCTTGTCGACGTAGTACACATCGGCGCCCATGAAACTCATCGCGTTGTGAAACGAATCGTGGAGGCCCGTGACGAAGGAGCTCATCAGCGTGACCGTTACGATCCCGATAATAATGCCGAGCATCGTAAGGGCCGAGCGCAGCGGGTTCGCGCGCAGCGCAGCGCGCGCCATGCGAAGTCCTTCGACAGAGTCCTGGAAAAAGCGCGCCACGTGAAAATCAGGTATGGGAGCCGGGGACGATACGCTCGCTTGCGGGGATCATTTCGTCGCGCTCAACGAGGCCGTCCTTGATACGGACAATCCGTTCGGCATGACGTGCAACGTCTTCCTCATGCGTGACAACGAGCAAGGTATTGCCCTGCTCGCGCAGTTCGTTGAAGAGGCGCATGATGTCCTCGCCCGTCTTCGAGTCGAGATTGCCGGTTGGCTCGTCGGCCAGAATGATGGAGGGGCGCGTGACGAGCGCGCGGGCGACGGCGACGCGCTGCCGCTGGCCGCCCGAGAGTTCGTTTGGCTTGTGCGAGGCCCGATCCGCGAGACCAACGTGATCGAGCGCTTCGAGCGCGCGCTCGCGGCGCTCGTCTTTGCCGACGCCGGCATAGATGAGCGGGAGTTCGACGTTGTGGAGCGCATCGGAGCGGGGGAGCAGGTTAAACGTCTGGAAGACGAAGCCAATCTCGCGGTTTCGAATTTCGGCAAGATCGTTATCGTCGAGGCCCGCGACGTTCACCTTGTTGAAAAAGTAATTTCCGGTTGTTGGCGTGTCGAGGCAGCCGATGATATTCATCAGCGTGGACTTGCCGGAGCCGGAGGGACCCATGATCGCGACGTACTCATTGCGCTGCACGCCGACCGTCACTCCGCGCAAGGCATAGACGAATTCCTGTCCCATTTTGTAAATTTTCTGGATATTCTCCAGAAAAATTACGGAGTTCTCTGCTGTATGCTCGATCTCTGTTTGCATCCGATTCCGAAGCTAATCTCCGACGGTTTTCCCCGAATTATCGACTTTCACTTTTTTGCTGTCATCCAAGTCCTTCGAGACGGCTCGGAAGTTGCCCTTGATGACCTCTTCGCCGCCTTGCAGACCCGAGAGGATTTCGACATAGGCATTATCTGAAATACCGGTTTTGACATGCACTTTCTTGGCTTCGCCCTTCACGACGGAGAAGACAATTGTCGGGGTCTCATCGCCTTCGTGAAACTCGCCCTTGTTTGATTCACGGACTTTCTTCACGGAGTCGGCGGCCTTTGCATCATCGTTATCGCGCCGCGTCACGGAAAGCAGCGGGACCGCGATCACATTCTCTTTTGTCTGCGTCTCGATACGTGAGGTGCAGGTCATACCCGGACGAAGATCGGCAGCGCCGAAATCATCGAGCCGAACCTTGACCGTGAAATTAGTTGACTGATCCTGTGTGCCTGTGCCGGTGAGCTTCGCGCTGTTGGCGATCTCGACAACTTTGCCGCTGAAAATCTGTTTTGGAAACGCGTCGATGGAGATCTTTACGTTGTCGCCAAGCTTGATGTTGACCACGTCGTTCTCGTCGACATCGACCATTGCGTTCATCACGGTCAGGTCGCTGACGGTCATCATTTCGGTGCCGGCGAAGGAGCTGGTTCCGACAACCTTCTCGCCAAGCTGCGACACGAGCGAGGTGATGACGCCGTTCATCGGCGAAAGCACACTGGTCTTACGAAGTGCCTCCTGGAATTGCCGCATTTGGCTCGTGGCAGCGGCGGCTTGGTAGTTCGCGGAATTCATGCCGGCCTCGGCGGCATCGTGCTTCGCTTTGAGTGCGTCGAAATCTTGCTCGGAGATCAAGTGCTGTGCAAGTAACGTCTGGCCACGCTTGAGGTCCTGCTCGCCCTGGATCATTGTAGCGCGCTGCTGTTCGGCTTGCGCCTTAGCGGAATTGAGCTGCGCTTCGGCGCCGGCATATTGATATTCAAACGTCGTCGGCTTAATCTTGGCCAGCAGATCGCCCTTTTTCACGTGGTCGCCTTCTTTGAACGGCAACTCGATGATCTCGCCCGGTACTTCTGGCGAGACTTTTACCTGCACCTCCGGCTGGATCTTGCCGGTTGCCTGCACGACCTCTGTGATCGTATGTCGCCCGACTTTCTCGGTCTGCACCGTGATCGGCTTCTCCTTGCCGCCAGTCGCAAGCGCCACGATGATCATAATGAGGACGACTCCGCCCGCGATCATGATAATCGTCCGCGTGCGGCGGCGCTTTTTCCGTCTGGCTTCCAGCGTTTGGTTGAGCACTGGCTGCGCGCTCGCACCGTTCGCTCCCGCCGCTGGCATTTCCATTCCGCGTTTTGTACCGACTGCCATACTTCTACCCGATCGTTTAATACTCTACGTTAATACTTCCACTGCCCGAGTGTGTAGGCAAGCTGACGCTGTGCCAGTACGTAATTATACTTGGCATTGACGCGGTTCGTCCGCGCGGTCTCGGAGGCAGCCTCGGCAATGATGACATCGACCTGCGTGCCGGCACCTACGCGCATTCGCTCCTGAGCAAGGCGAAGACTTTCGTCGGCGGCGGTCATTCCAGTCTCTGTTGCATCGAGCGCCTTGCTGGCCGCCTGAAGATTGTTCACCGCTTTTGCCGCATCGCTTCGGATCTGTTGCACGGCTTGCTCGAGCTGAATGCGCTGCGTTTCGACATCGACCTCCTGCTCCTCGATCGCGAGCCGATTCTGCATCTTGTCGAAGATGGGAATGGAGAGAGTGAGTCCGGCATTCAGCCGGTTATCTATATGGACTCGTGTGAGGTCGGCGTCTGCCCCTGAGCCGCCAAAGCCGGCCGTCGCGTCGAGCCGCGGTAGCAGTGCGCCCCGCGTGATGTCGATATTGTATTCAAGCGCTTGGATCGTCTGCCGCTCTGCAAGGATGTCCGGACGGTTATCGATCACCCCGTTCAGCCGGGTATTCGTCACATTCATGTCAACCTCCGCGCGCGCAGCCGGAGAGATGGAGGTGTCGATGCCTGCGACCGAAAAGCTATAGTTGTTGTACTCGTTCGGGGAAACATTGAGGAGGAACAGCACGTCGGCCTTGGCATTCTCGTAATTGTTCTGCGCCTGGATCAGTCCGAGCGAGTCCTGCCCGACGATGGCCTGCTGCTGATAGACCTGCCCGATCGGAACCACGCCTGCCTGATACTTACCGTGAATGAGATCGAACTGCGCGAGGCCCTCGGCAAGCGTTTTGTTCGCGGCGTCGACAAGTTCGTTCGTGCGAAGCACGTTGAGGAATGCGCTTGTAACATTGAATGCGATCTCCTGCCGGGTCCATTGGAGGGTATTGCGCGAGCCTTCGAGTGAGGCTTCGGCTGCATTGATGCGCGCCGCGTCCGAGCCGCCATTGAAAATATTGAAGCTGGCGCCCGCATTATAGCTGAGCGAATGCGAACCGGCCGGTGTGATAACTTGGTTGACAGGAACCCCATACGGGACTCCGCTTATGAGGACCGTATCGCCTCCCGCGATATAGGTCCGCGTAGCGAGTGGAGCGAGCGAGTAGTTATATCCCCAACTCCCCGAAGCGTTGACGCTTGGAAGCAAATTTGATTTCGACCGGTTGACTTCCAACTCATCGCGTCGTGAAGTGTTCGCAGCGGTGCGGATGGTGTAGTTGCGCTGGATCGCGGCCGTGATCGCCGCGTCGAGCGTCAGCGTTTGCGGTACGGCCGACGCGCTCGGTGTCGATTGGCTCGGGCCAGCGCCCCCGCTTGACGTCACCTGTGCGGCGGCCAGTGAGCTGAACACGGACAGAAGGAGAATGGAGAGAACTGCTTTCATTGAGATCATCGATGATCTAAGAGCTGCGCATGAAGTCGAGATTTCGAGCACTTTTGACGGATAGAGTTGCGAGTTCGTGCTTTTAGACGAAAAACGCCGGATTTGTTACGCCAGTGAGCAGGAAAATGAATCCACCGGGATGACCCGCATCGCCAACGAATCTCATCGCCTGCGATGCTCACCATCCCGAATCAAGTGCCATCAAACGCCGGGAGGGTCGCTTCCGCTCCGGCTCGCCACTGTTTCGCCTACGGCCAGGATGAATAAGGTGTAACAATCCGCAAGCGGCTTCATGATCCCTAGGAGCGCGGACAGGATGCTACTGGCGCATGACTGACGGGTGTTGTGAAACTATCCTCCCCGCTTGGCTTTTATGTGGCGCATGAATAAACTCACCATATTACTCGCGGCAGCTACGTTGCTGACGCTTGCTGCATGTTCGAAGAACACCGGCCAATCGAGCGCGACAGACTCCACCGCAGTGCCTACGGTGCCAGCAGCACCCGTCAAGCAGGGCACGGGCTTAGGCAAAGTGGAAGGCTTCGATACCACGCTGCACACGATTACGCTGAACCACAACGACATTCCGGGCATCATGGAAGCGATGTCGATGGAGTACACGCTCGCGCGGCCAGAGCTGGCGCATGGCCTCGTTGCCGGCGATTCCGTCAAGTTTACACTGCAGGAGCCTGCGACCGGGACGTTTATCGTCTCGGCAATCGAGAAGCTGCACAAATAACCACCGTGCGAACTCTCGGCGTTGATATTGGCGCGACGACGATCAAGCTCGCCGTGGTCTCCGACGCGGGCGTGATCGAAGCAGAGTCCGCAATCCCGACGCCGAAAGGCTCCGCGCGAGAACTTGTGCATGTGCTTGCCGAGCGAGTTCGTGAAATTCGAAGCGCATATCCTGAGATTGCTCGTATGGGCGTTGGTGTGCCCGGCGCGATGAACCGCGATCGTTCGCTCGTCCGCTATCCGCCGAACTTGGTCGGTTGGAAGGAGGAGCCGCTGAAAGCATACCTCGCCGAAGCATTGCCAGAGTTCGAGAGGATCGAAGTGGATAACGACGCGAAAGTTGCCGCGCTCGCCGAGGCGCGATTTGGCGCAGGCAAAGGAGTCTCGCATTTCCTTCTCGTGACGCTCGGCACCGGTGTTGGTGGCTGCGTGTGGTCAACGGAAGGCGAGTTCTCCGGAATCTACCGCGGCGCATCCGGCGGGGCAGGGGAGTTCGGCCACACCTCGATCGATCTCAATGGTCCGCCATGCAACTGCGGCTCGCGTGGATGTATCGAGGCTTATGTTGGCCTGCACTACCTCGCCGAGCGGACCAAGAAGAAGCTCGATGCGGATCCATCCATCGTGTCCACGCTCCGTGCGGCACAAGGCGAGCTAAAGCCAAGACTGATAGCTGATGCGATGGATGCGGGCGACGCGTTTGCCCGAAGCGTCTTTGAGGAGGCAGGCACTTTGCTTGGTCGCGCGCTTGCGAACGTCGCGAATTTGCTCGACACGCACGTCTTCATTCTTGGTGGCGGAGTTGCCGAAGCGGGTCCGGTGCTATTCGACTCCGCGCTGGGCACGCTTCGCGCGAATGTGCTGGCGAACATCAAGCCACATGTTGAAGTCCGCAAGGCCGCGCTGGGCAACCACGCCGGTGTGATCGGCGCAGCGATGCTGGTGGATGACCGATCACCTGGATGATCTATCCATCCTCTGTGGCTTAGGTCGATAGTACCCGCGCCATCTGGAATAAGCTCAGATCCAGCTCCTTCTTCCGAGTTGCGACGTGTTCGAGCGGCGTCGTGATGATCTCGTCTTTGCTGAGACCGATGAGCACGCCGCTCTCCTCGCGTGCCAGACACTCGACGGCAGCCACGCCGAAGCGCGCTGCGAGAATGCGATCGAACGCGCTCGGGACGCCGCCGCGCTGCACATGACCTAAGATCGTCGTTCGTGTTGTGAAGCCCAGCGCCTCCTTGTGCTTATCAATGTATGCGGTCAGTGCAGTCGCGTTCATCGTCGCGCCCTCTGCCACGACGACCAGCGCGTGATTCTTCCCGCGACGGTAGGCATCCACCATGTCTCTTGTAATTTCTTCGGGAGTCGTCTCAGCTTCGGGAATAACGACCGCCTCCGCGCCGCCGGCGATGGCGCACATGAGCGCCAGATAGCCACACTTGCGGCCCATCACTTCGACCAAGATCGCGCGCTTGTGCGAAGACGCCGTGACCTTCAGCCGGTCGATCGCTTCGAGCGCGATGTTCAGCGCGGTGTCAACACCGAGCGTTACTTCGCTCCCATAGAGATCGTTGTCGATCGTCGATGCGATGCCGATGACCGGAAAGCCCATCTTCGAAAGCTCCCACGCGCCGCACTGCGAGCCGTTACCGCCGATGACGACGAGCGCGTCGATGTTATACTCGCGCATGTTGTGGACCGCTCGCTCGCGGCCTTCAACCGTCAGGAAGGCTTCCGAGCGCGAACTGCCGAGAAAGGTCCCGCCGAACTGGATCACGCCGCCGACATCGCGCGCGCGCAGCCGCACCACGTTGCCCGCGATGAGCCCTTCGAAGCCCTCGCGGACCCCGAACATCTTCATTTCCTTCTCGCTGCCGGCCCGGACTACGGCCCGGATGGCGGCGTTCATTCCCGGCGCGTCCCCGCCGCTCGTCAATACTGCTATTCTGTTCATTCCTATCATATGTGCAAATCCGAGATGAGATCATCGATGATCTCATCTGCACAAAACTAAGGAATATTGAAGCCGTTCATGGAAATTGCGCCTTTGCTTACTTTTTTTCTACTTAGGCTGTAACCTTTTGGGAGTTCGTGGGTCTTCTTAAGGTAGGCTTCTTTTACCATAGACCGGAAGAATGGCAAAATCGATGTGGGTTAACCGTGTTTTTCTGACTCTCGCTGCGCTTTTTTGCGCTGCGAGCTTCGGAGTAGAGAACGCCCGAGCGCAGGGCGACATCGCCTGGCCGGAGTGGCAGGAAGTCGGTGGACTCGGTGACAGCAGTCATCACGTTTACCCAAATATATTTACCGCGATCCATTTCTTCGACCCCAGGCATGGCGTCGCGGCCACTGCCGGGAGTGGGGCAAGAATCTACTACATCGCGAACAAATTTGGTCTCTGGAAAGACGCGATGATTCCGCCGGGTTTCACCAATGTCAGAGCCATCCGCCCGATTCAGGGAAAGCTCTATGCCGCAACGGACGCCGATGTCATCATCTCCACGGACTCCGGTAAGAGCTGGAGTTATTCGGGCCTCCAACTCACGAACGCCAACGACGTCTATGCCGATGCCTCGGGCAACATTCGGATTCTCTCCAATCCCATGAAGGTGTTCGCTCGATTGGATACACTGCACTGCATTGCACAAGGCACTGCAAATATTTTCATTTCCAGCGATGGGGGCCTGACGTGGACCACCAGCGGAGTTCCAATGGTCGATTCGTTCAGTACCGGCGCATTCGCCGATCGGTGCCAGAACGTCTATCTCTGTCCCAATTCCTGGGGTACCGCATGGCGTTCGACAGATGTGGGGCAAACGTGGCGGACGGTGGTTACTGGCTCCGGTGCGGGGACCGAGTATCTGTATGGCGCAAGCACGACGACCTATATCGTTTCCCAGCCGGGACTCTATCGCTCGATAGATGATGGGCTCACCTGGAAGTCGATTATTACCGTCACTGCGGGATGGGATGATCTGGGCGCCCACCTTCCACTGTGCGTCTGGGGTCCAATGGGGGAGCATGTTGTGATGCCCTGGACGTTTCGGCCGTCTCCGAATTTTCCCTGGATTGTCTGGACGGAGCCGTGGATGACGACCACCGGTGGCGATGACATGCTCCATAGTGGCCCGAGTATGACCGATTCGAACGGCGCGCCGCTGATGCAGGACGATACATTCAACATCCCGCTCGAACTGACCTCCACGTGCAGTGCGATGCGGATTCCGATTCCATTTTGGGCTGATGTCGATAGTGTGTCCGAAAAAGTAAGCATCGTGAGCGATAGTTTCGGTGATTTTTCTCTGGTAGGTCCCACGTCCATCACTTTGCCCCTTCAGGTCGCCGATACCTTTTGGCTCGCGTATAACCCGCACCATCCGGTCAGCAATGTTGTCCTCAAGTTCGACAATCATTGGCAGTGCTCGGACTGGTCGGAAACGCGGACGGTCCACGTCGTCGCGATTCCAACGGCAGGGATCGTTCCGCCGCCCGCATTCACTGTCAATTGCAGGCCCGATACCGAGGCTGCACTCCTGAAGCTCGATTCGTGCCAGACGCTTGTGATCGACTCGGTCGGCATTCCTGATGCACTCGTTGGGCGGCTACACTTAGTAACGTCGACTCCGGATACCGCACGCAGAGGCTACCATGATTCGCTGTTCTTCTCGTTCGACTCGTCGGGAGCCGCCAGCAACGTCTCGGACAGTGTGACAATCTTTGGTCATTATATCGGACTCGACTCCACGCTGAACGATTACTATTACTTCCCGCACGCCTGGGGTCAGGATACAAATTTCGGATTTTTCTATCGGCGGATTCCGATCCGGATGTCTGCAGGGCCGCGTGTTTCGCTGCTCTCTTTGGACTCAGCTCTTGCGTTCGACACGATCTACCCCTGCGAGCAGCTTGATACGACGATCACGCTCTACAATGCTGGCTGCGATACGTTGTTCGTATACGGGGACACCATCAGCGGGACCAACGGGACCTACCGGATCGATACGACCTATCCGCTTGTGATCCTGGGCGGCACTTCGACGAAAGTTCGGCTGACAGCCATCCCAGACACGACGGGGAAGCCCGCGAATATCAACGCGCTACTCACTTTCCGCAGCAACTCGCAGAGCGCGTTTTCGCCGATTCCGCTAACGACGAGCATCGCCTATCCGGGCCAGCTTTCACTCGTGCTTTCTCATCCGGACAGCGCGAAGCCTGGACAGATCGTGACGGTTTATGTGATCCTCGATGACGGCCTTCCCAGCGGTGCAGCCCTACCCATATCGGGGTTGCACTTCGATCTCACGCACGATGACGATCTGTTGAGCTTCGCTGGCACCGGACTGATGCCGACAAGTACGAGCGGGCCCACCACCGCGCAAGTGCAGCATTTCGACCTTTCCCCCATTCCGCAGGCTGGAAGCACTGCGCCACGCGATACGATCGGCGTGCTGACATTCAAAGTCTATCTCGCCGATTCGAGCAGCAGCGCACTCACGCTTTCGAATGTGACGTTCGACAAAGTGCCCGGACCCGCCGCAGACTGCATCAACTCGATCGACGACTCCGGCGCTGTGTTCTATTACATTGCGTCGTGTGGCGATCGTCCGGTGCAGGGACTCCTCTCGTCAGGTTCGTTTACAATCGAGAGCATCCGGCCAAATCCGGCGCAGTCGGAGATTGAGGTGCGCGTGGTGGGTGGCGGCATCGTAGGCGATGCTCCCGCCGCCCTCAGTGTCAAGATGTACGATGCCCTGGGGCGCGCTGTTATTCCGGTGCAGGACGTGCGCAGTACGTCCCTACATGATCCGGTGACGCTCGATGTCAGTTCATTGGCCGAGGGAATCTACTACCTGCGGATTTCCTCCGGCGGGTTTGTCCAAACACGGAGCATCTCAATCCAGCGGTGAGGTTCGATGCGAGAGAATCTTAGGATATTTTGAAATTTCGGGAACGCGGTTTTGGGCGTTCATGAAATGACAATTCAAAAGAGAGAAATTAAAGAAATTCGGCATTTCTTTCTGGCGGAAGAAAGTTCTGTCTATGTGAAGGAGAATCATGAAGCGCAAACGTCCGCACGAGTCCGCGTGTCTTACGGCAAAGCAGATGGAGAGAAATATTTTTCGTGAAAGGGCTTTTTCTGTGCAAAGTTCGTGTTTGTAATTTTGCGTGGGGACAGGCCCATGCACTATAACTGCATTACTTATACTCTACACCTACAATGAACGCACAAGGAACCACAGCACCAGCAACCGAAGGCCCGATCGGCACGGGTGGCCGCGATTACCGCGACGATCTCCGCGAACTACTTGACCGCGCCCACAACGAGCGTGGCTTGACACGCTACCGCCTCTGCAAGCAGATGGGCATTGATAGCGGGACGCTCTCGAACGTTCTGGCGAAGCGCAGGCATTTCTCACTCGAAAAGCTCGAGCAGATTCTGGGATTGCTTGGCTTCAAGCTGGCCTTTGCGCCTACTCCGGGCGGACCGAAAGAGATTCCCGAATAAGCGCGCAGACTGCTGGAGCGATTCGCCAGGGCAAAGCTGCCCTGGCATTCGCGTTCGCGAAAAATGCTTTAAAAAAATGACCCCGGGCTCTCACTTGGGGAGCGAGCCGGGGGCCTGGTCCGTCAATATGGGTAAGAGAAAAGTGAAATCATCCCAAGCGTTGCCGCCGGAGCTGATCCCTTCACGCTTTCGCGTGAACAAGGCGACTCGGGGGTACCGAATGTTTCTTGCGTTACAAATATAACGGATTAGGCCCGTGTTTTGAAATCGGCGTATTACGGTAAATTCAGTAGGATTTTGGGCAACAATTTGTAGGGCTTTGTCCTACATGCTCAAGCGCTCGCTTAGGCCATCGAAGCCTCGAGTAGCTTGTGGCTGATCGCGTACTGCGTGAACTCTGCGTTGTTGCGGAGGCCCATCTTCTCCATGATACGAGCGCGGTTCGTGGAGATCGTCTTTGCCGATAAGGAGAGTTCGTCCGCGATTTCGCCGACGGTTTTGCCGCCTGCAATCATGCGAAAGACCTGGAACTCGCGGTTTGATAGAATCTCGTGCGGAGCGAGTCCCTTGTCCTTAACCATTCCGAATACGAGCTTCTCGGCCAGCGGCATGGACATGTACTTTCCGCCGCTCGCGACTTTGCGAATGGCATGAATGAGCTGATCGGAAGCGCTTTCCTTCGTGACGTATCCCGATGCGCCGGCCTTTAGCATCCGGAGCGCGTATTGATCTTCCGGGTGGAGGCTCAGGATCAGCACGGGGATCTCTGGCAGGTCGCGTTTGATCTCGACGAGCACATCCAGCCCGGAGCGGCCGGGCATGGAAATATCGAGGAGCAGCAAGTCGATCGGCAGCTTGCGCACCATTTCGAGCGTCTCGGCGGCGTTCGAAGCTTCGCCGGCAACAACGATGTCCATCGTCTGCGCGACGATCTGCTTCAAGCCTTCGCGGACGATTGCGTGATCGTCCGCAATCAGGATGCGAATCATGTGGGGGTAGGAACTCCGGTGTGCCGGAATCCCAAAAAATTCATATTGACGTTGCGGATTGGTCAGTAGCGCTCCAATCCCGGACTGTAAATTTACGAAGAAAATCGGGCGGTCACCCCAAAAACACACATGGGGTGTTCATTTAATGGCGAAATACTTCGCGCTGGGGTGGTGGGCGATGATGGCCGTCGTCGATTGTTCCGGCTCCAGATGGTACTCCTCGGTGAGTGTGATGCCGATGCGCTCGGGCCGGATGAGTTCGAAAAGCTTAGTTTGGTCTTCCAGATTCGGGCACGCCGGATACCCGAAGGAGAAGCGGGAGCCTTGGTAGCCCTGGCTGAAGAGCCGGGTAATTTCGGGGGCATCGTGATCGGCAATGCCAAGTTCGGTGCGGACGATTTTGTGCCAATACTCAGCCAGTGCCTCGGCCGTCTCAACCGAAAGCCCGTGCATGAAGAGGTAGTCGGAGTATTCATTTGCCTCGAAGAGCTTTGCCGTGTAAAGGCTGGCCTCTCGGCCGACCGTGACGGCGGAGAACGCAACCACATCCGTCCGGCCTTGCCGCTCGGCTTCTTCTTTCGGCAGGTAGAAGTCGGAAATGCAGAGCCGCCGCGCCGTTGGCTGGCGCGGGAAGGTGAAGCGAGTCCACTCTTCCAAGTCAGATAGGACAAATTGGTCCCATCGGTCGAATAGGTCCGATTGGTCTTTTGGTCGGAGAACCACCAGATCCTCGCCTTCCGAATAGCAGGGAAAATATCCATAGGCCACTTTCGGCGCGAGCACACGATCGCGTTTGGCGCGGAGCTTGAACTCCGCGAGCTTTGGCCGGGCGACTTCCTCGACCTGCTTCGCAAATTCCTCCGGCGATTTCTTGCCGCGCTTCATCTGCCACTGTCCGCGGAAGAGGGCAACTTCGTTCAGGTATTCCCAGACCTTCTCAAGCTTGATGTCTTCGACGACACGGGAGCCCCAGAAGGGCGGAGTGGGTACCAGATTATCGTGCGGCGTCATGCTGGTGCGGACAAGTTTCTCGGTGCCTTCAGCAGTCTCGATCGTGCGGACGGCGATCGGGAAAACCGCGATCTCTTCTTCCATCGCTTCGAGTTCGACGCTCTTCTCCGCTCCAGAGGTTGTTTGCTTCGGATGTTGCAACCACGGCAGCACGCGGCTGGCCATCACTATCTTGGAATCGGCGCCGGTGGCGTTGTCGAGTTCTTCTTCGAAATCATCGGCGCTCTCAGTGGACGGAGTGGACACGATGGACGAAATGGACGCGGTTGCGACCGCTGCCGGGTTCTTTAGTTGCTCCATGAAGTGAAGACCATCGAAGGCATCCTGCGCGTAGGAGAGAGGGCCGTTGTAAAGCGCGCGCAAGTCTTTCTCGACAAATTTCCGCGTGAGAGCCGCACCGCCGAGCACGACCGGAATCCGGATGTTCCGCGACTCCATCACTTCGAGGTTTTCCTTCATGATGGCGGTCGATTTCACGAGCAGGCCGGACATACCGAGCGCGTCCGCACGCTCGCGCGTGACGGCATCCAGCATCGGTTCGAGCGCGACTTTAATGCCAAGATTGACAACGCGGTAACCGTTATTCGTGAGGATAATATCGACGAGGTTCTTGCCGATGTCATGCACATCGCCCTTGACCGTTGCGAGGACCATCACACCTTTCGACTGCTCACCCTCCAACTTTTCCATGAAGGGCTCAAGGAATCGGACGGCGGCCTTCATCGTCTCGGCCGATTGGAGCACGAACGGAAGCTGCATTTCGCCTGCGCCAAACAGCTCGCCGACGACCTTCATGCCGCCGAGCAGAATGTCGTTGATGATCTGAAGTGCGGAGTAGGTCGGTGCCTCCGGCCTGACCGCCGACCCGATCCCCATTGCCGCGCGGAGATCGTCATCGAGTCCAAGCCGATCGCCATCGATGATCCGCTGCTTGAGCTTCTCCTCGATCGTCATGTTCGCGTAGGACGACGTCTCGCTTTTCACCGATTTCGCATCGGCGTAGTGCGCGAGGAATTCCTTCAGCGGATCGTAGGTGCAGGTAAGCTCTTGTTCTGACATTGAAAATAGAAAAACCCGAAGGCGACCGCACAGGCCGACGCTCCGGGTTCAATATTCTTTGCGTCGACGCTTTAGCTCATTATTTATCGTGGCGGCAAGCTATCGGTCAAAGCACCACGCGGTTCGGGAAACGGCAGTGCGGTGTTCAAAGTTCAGTCTTGTGAATGCTAAGGCTTGTCTCGTTTTTCATCGCTCTCATACTCTGCGTGCCGGTACTCCGTGCCCAGCCGGTAAATATTCGCATTAGCGAGCCGAGCCTGCGCGATCCTGAAGAGGTCTCGATCGCCCTTAATCCTAAAAATCTGAATCAGCTTGCCGTCGGCGCGAACATCAGCTATCTCTTCACATCCTCGAATGCCGGAGCGACGTGGGATATGACGCACATCGATCAGCCGCTTGGCGTGTGGGGCGATCCCTGTCTGATGTTTGACGATTCGGGGATCCTATACTACGAGCATCTTTCTGGTCATGGTTGGCCTCCGGTGGATACCCAATTCCTCTGGCGCATTGTCGTGCAACGATCGAGCAACGCCGGACGCACATTCGATAACGGGGCAGAGATTGGATTTGATCCGCCTACACAACAGGATAAAGCCTGGCTTGCGCTCGACCGCTCGCAGACGGCTTCCAAAGGTATGCTTTACACCTCATGGACGGAGTTTGATAAGTATGCGAGCACATTGCCCTTGGATAGCTCGCGTATGTACTTCTCTTTGAGCAGCGATCGTGGTAAGAATTGGTCCGGTCGCGTTCGGGTCGATGACACGGCCGGGGATTGTCTTGACAGCAGTAATACCGTCGAGGGAATCACAACTGCCGCAAGCCCCGATGGCTCTATCAACATCGCCTGGCAAGCGCGGCAGCATATTTATTTTGATCGCTCGACCGATGGCGGTAGAACGTTCGGCAAGGACCGGATCATCGCCGAGCAGCCCGGTGGCTGGAACTTTGATGTTCCGGGCATTTCGCGTGCGAATGGATTCGCGATGCTGGCGTCCGATCTCAATCCGCAATCTCCATACTATGGCAGACTCTACATCATGTGGTCCGATCAGCGGCGCGGCGTGACCGATGTCTATTTCATGGGCTCGACCAACGACGGCGCGACATGGAGCAAGGAAATTCGCGTGAATGATGACTCGTCCCTGAACCATCACTTCTTCCCGAGCATGGCGCTCGATCCGGTGACAGGCCGGATCTACATCGTCTTTTACGACCGCCGCAATTATATCGGTGGCCAGCCGTGGAGTGTGTCGATGACCGACGTGTATCTGGCTCGATCCGCCGATGGCGGCGAATCGTTTACCAACGAGAAAATCAGCGAAAACGCGTTCGAGCCGTTCTCCAAAGTATTCATTGGCGATTACATTGGCATCACCGCCTATGACCGGCACGTGTATCCGGTCTGGATGCGGATGGACGATTCGCTGCTCAGCGTATGGACGGCGCAAATTGTGGATACGGCTTCCAGCGCAGGCGTGGTGGGTGGCATCCCCGCCGCCCAGGACCGTTTATGGATCACGGGTGATGGGCTCCGTCCGTCGGTAGCGTTTCAACTTGCGGATCACGAGCGGGTGTCGATCGAATTGTTCGACATGCTTGGCCGGCGCGTTGCATCGTTGCTGAGTGGGGAGTATGGGGCAGGGGAGTACCGGATCGGGATTCCGCCTGATGTCCCGAACGGTGCCTACATTGTTCGGTTAAATGGGGATAAGTCTGCAACGGCCAAGGTCGCGCTCGCGAGATAGGGGACGATTCAATGGATTACCTCGTCCTCGCATAATAGTCGAACCATCCATCATAAGCTTCATCTGCCATTACTAACGTATCGCGCGACCGCTGGACTAAGCTCTGCGGTCGACCCCAATAGCGCGTCGTGTCCGACAGATAGAGGAACGCAACCGTGTCACCCCAAATAAATGAATAACGGCGCGGCAAGGAGAATCGGCAATGCCAACTTTGATTTGAAGTATCAGGTACATATTTATAATCGATGGAGCTGTCCGGGCTGAATGTACAAAACTGGGCGGTGCCGCTGTCTGGGAAAATCGTTTGTCCGCCCCAACCACCGGCGCTCATGACCCATTTCCATTTCCCGAACAGTCCAGTGTCCGGGACCGGATTCTTCACCTCCGTTGAGGACGAATGGCAGCCTGTCGCCAATGCAGCAAGCAGTAGAACTAATGTCAATCTTCTCATGTGAGGAGTTAACACCCGAAGGTAGTTAAGGTTGCGCAAGGCCGGCGAGGTCCCCGCTAAATCCCGAGTATGGAACTCACCTAATTGAATTCCACTTGTGCGGCTCTCATGACCGACCCTAAATCCATCGAGCTTCCGATCTACGGCGAGCAGGCTCACTTCGAAGTCGATCTCGCTTTGGGGCGCGTGGAGTTTGCGTGCGATCTCGAAGTATGCCATGGTGCATGCTGCACGATGCCGGCTGATGCCGGCGCCCCGATCCTCGAAAGCGAGATTGCGGAGCTGGAGCGAGTGCTGCCGACTGTACGTAAATACTTGCAACCCGAAGCACTTGAGAGCATC
>JADGPZ010000061.1 GCA_017882165.1 Candidatus Kapaibacterium sp. | reverse complement strand
TTTTCCCGCCGAGCAGGCCACTGCGCTCGTCCAGTCGAGGCACGCAGCACCAAGACAAGAAGCGTGCCTATCACACGTCCCATCGGACTTATGCGACCCATTGATCTTATCTTACAACTGAGACCATCCGAGTAAGCCGCGCGTCACCGGCTCGCATCGAAAGCAGATACGCTCCCGAAGGAACATCTACAGAGAGCGGCAGTGTATAGCTCCCCGCCGCAAACGCGCGTTCGGTGATGGACTGCACGACACGTCCATCCGCTAAAATCATATCTATCTTCACATAGGAATTCTGTGGCAGATCGAACGCGACCGTCCCGTTCGCCAGCAACGGGTTGGGATAGACCGAGAGCCCAAACGGGATCGTGCCAGACTTGGTGACGCCCGCCTGCGGCTTGAATAGTCCCGAGAACGGTTCGAGCGATGTATCCTGGAGCACAATCCTTGTATCATTGAGCGACAGTCCGAACCAATCAGTGAGCACCGCGGCGTAGACCTTGCGGTAATCGATCTGCCACGCGAGATCGCCGTTCGCATCGAGATTCGAGAGATCGGGTGGTTGGCCGAAGACTGCGGCAGAGACCTGCGTCCCAAATACAAATTGCACAGAGGCCGCACCGTGGTCTGTGCCGTAGCTTGCATTCTCGCTCGGCCGCCGTCCGAATTCGCTCATCGTCATGCCAACGACGCGATTCGAGACGTTCATCCCCGTGCTATCGAGCTGAATGAGATCGTACTGGAACTGCGCGACCGCATCCGAAAGTGAGTGGAGCAGGTTCATGTGCGCGTCGGCGCCGGTGTGATCGGTACCACCGACTTGCCCGACGTGGGTATCAAATCCACCGAGGCTGACGTAATAAACTCGCGTGTCGAGTCCACCCGCGATCAGCGCAGCCACGGAAGCCATTTACTGGCCAAAACTATCGGAGCCGTATGCGCCGTTGAGTTTCGCTTTGCCGGTTGTGTAGGCGTCTTTTACCGCTGAGCATAGACGTTCGAGCGGTACGCGATGTCCTGCACAAATGCGTATTCGATCGCGTAGCGTGTGCCGGGTGCTTTGTCATCCAGCGTATCGTTCGCGGCGCTGAGATCTCCGGCTCGCAAGCTTGGATTTGCAACTTCGATCCCCATACGGCCCTTCTCGCTTGTGAGCGATAGCGAAAAGCCGCCGAAGTTGATTGCAAGCGGGTCGGTTGGAAGTTGATTCGGAAAATTCGGATACCGCTGTTCGAGATACCGTCCGATCCAGCCCGTATCCAGTACATGACTCGGGTCGCTGTCATTCATGCCCGAGAGCCAAATATCGGTCGAGCGGAAATGCGAGAGATTCGGATTGTCATAGCCGATGCCCTGAATAATGGCGAGCGTCCCAGCCTCGAACATCCCTCCGAATCCGCGCTGACCGTTGCCGCCAGCCATAGCGAGACCGGGATTAAGCAGATATTTTTGACCTTCATCTCACATCTCTGAAACCATCAGGCTTAAGTAGCAGGAAAGCTTTGACCTTGAGTACCTTGGCAACTTTATCGAGGGAGGGAATACTGAGCATCTTTTGGGATCTTTCAACATACGCATAGTAATTCGATTGAAGATTGGCTCGACCCGCCACAGCCTCTTGTGTTAGGCCCCTCATCAGTCTTACCTCCTTCAAATTGCAGGCGATAATCTCTTCAATACTCACATTCCGCAGTTAGGTTACTATCGCGTAAAAGCATTATTACTTTAAGCGATCCCCGTTAGATCAACCTCATGGCCGGAGCCGAGCGTGGGCGCTGGCATTGATTCCGGTTTCCTACGCGATGACGACAGGCCCGCCGTTAGGAGAACACCTCACGGCAAGCGGAATCACGCCTCAGTATTCGTCGGTCAGGCTGGATGACCGCTCATCCATTGCGCTTTGGGCGTAGGGATCGAGTTCGCCAAGATACGACTCGATCATCCGCTCAATGAGGCGGACTTCGTTGAGCTCGAGAGCGACGTAAATAGGCTCCCGCTCGCTGGTGCGCTCGGCATCGCGAACTTTCTGGCTCAAGGCCATCAAACGGTCAAGGGTAGCGATCATAAGAGTCTCTCCACAGCTTGTGAACAATTGGCTGTGAACAAATATACGAAAGTAATTGGCAAGAAGCAATAGGTGCTCGCGAAAATCTGCATGAATTCATCAAATAGTTATCCACACGCCTGCTACATGTGTCAGTTATACACATTTTTAGACCCTTCGGCGTTCCGAAGCACGTTGACAACCGCCTCGCTCCCAATCTTGACGTCATGCCCTCGAACCTCGATGTCGCGGAGTTCGACAAGGTCGTACCGGGCAACCTTCGAAAAGAGTCTATTGGTCGCCGACTTGTCGCGCTTGTTCATGACATACTCTCGGCGTCCTCGATCGTTGCAGATGAATGCCCGGTAGCGCCCCTTCTCATCGAATCGCTCGCTAACGACGCGGCCGGCAGAAGAGAAGTCTCGATGCTCCAAGAAGATATCGCTTAGGTTCGTGTCTTGACGGAGGAACACTGAGTAGGTTGCCTTTAGCGAGAGCCGGAGCGTTCCGGCAATATCATCGACGATCCGAATGAAATTCGGGCGCTGCCAGGGAATCTCCGTGTGGCACCAGTTGTCCTCATCCTCCAGTGCCGGGCAACTGCCATTTCGACAGCATGGTGAATAAACATAGAAGCCCGATGCGACCATCCGATCCCGGAATCGCAATGCGCGCCGCGACACTTCCCTGCTGGCTGGTTCAACCATGATCGTTGCCCCATGCTCCGCGAGAGACTGCTCGATGAATGAGATGATCTCCGCGTCGTATGACTCATCAACCTCTGCGAGAACATTCATCAGGGTGATCAGATCAAATTGTTGAGTACCCTTGTCAACGGCAAGTGCACCGAGATCCATCAAGGAAGTAGACATCCTAAGATCGAGCCCCGACTTGAATGCCGAAGCGAATCGTTCGACCGTGCGCAAATTCCGCGAGAGCTTATCGCTCGCCTGCGACCGGAGTGTTGTGATGCTCGGTTGCTCGCGTGCGAGATACGTGGCGAGACCCCAGATTGCTGCGCCGGTACCTGTGCCCAGATCGAGATGGCGAAGCTCCTCGTATCCCGCGAAGAATCCCGATCTCGAGAGCTCTCGTAGCGGTGGCCATAGCTTCAGAAGGTTGGTCGTCGTGTAGTAAAGCAGATACGCCCGTTGCTGATCCTCATCCCGTAAATATTCAGAGCGGACAAATTCCTCGCGATCCTTTGTCAAGCCTTCCGAAAGCTGGGCAACCAATCCGGCAATCTTAGCGAGTGCACTCCGGACTTCTTTTCGTCGAATGTCGTCGTCGGAAAGACGCAAGCTCAGAACCTCTTCGAGCGCGGCGGTGTACTCTCGTGGCAAGTGTAACATGGAAATCGAAACAAATAAATCGAGTAGTGTCACTCCGCAGGATGCAGCGGGTGGTGTCCTGCCTGCAGAGCAATCCAAGCCGCGCAAACGTCGCTGGTACTCTTGGCTCTGGCGCATCGCTCTCATCGCCCTCGCAATTCCCATCCTCCAGGTTGCTACCCTTCGCTTCATCAATCCGCCCGTTACCACGATGATGGTCTTCCGCATGTTCGATCATGTCTTCGCAGGTGAATCTGTCACCTGGTCACACACCAACATGGGCCGCACCGAGATTTCACCTTACGTCTACTCGGCTGTCGTTGCCGGCGAAGACCAGCGGTTCTATCAGCACCACGGCTTCGACATGGTCGAGATCGAGAAAGCGCAAGCGGCACATACGCGGCATCCGAAGCGACCGATGCGCGGCGCGAGCACCATCTCGCAGCAGGTGGCCAAAAACCTCTTCCTGCCGCCGTGTCACAGCTTTATCCGCAAAGGCATCGAAGCATACTATACCGTGCTGATCGAATTCATGTGGCCCAAAGAGCGTATCCTCCAGACCTACGCGAACGTCGCCGAGTTTGCGCCGAACGTCTATGGCGCAGAGGCTGGCGCGCTCTTTCATTTCAAACGTCATGCTGCGCAACTATCGCAACAGCAAGCGGCGCAGATGGCGGCCGTCCTGCCAAACCCCCAGCGCTGGAGCGCATCACATCCCTCGGCATACATCCAGCGCCGCGCTTCGCGTATCCTCCGCCAAATGCGAGGTATGCCGAGCGACGAAGAGGAAGATGGCGAGCCAGATTGAGCTTTGCTAATCGTCCACCTGAATCCGCTCGATGTCCACTCCTAATCCCGCCAGCTTTTGCTGTATGTGCTCGTAACCACGCTCGACGTGATGGATTCCAGTCGTGATCGACTCGCCTTCCGCAAGACTTGCAGCGATCAGATAGACGAACCCCGCGCGCAAATCCGGAATCACGATGCGGCTTCCCTTCAGTTTTGTCGGACCAAGTATGACTGCCGAATGCGGATGCACGAGTGTCTTGAAGCGGCAGGGATTCCCGCCCAAACACGACTTGTAAAGCTGTATCTGTGCGCCCATCTTCACCAGCTCCTGCGTGTAACCAAAACGGTTCTCGTACACCGTCTCGTGTACCACCGACATGCCATGCGCCTGCGTCATGAGCAGCACCCAGGGCTGCTGCCAGTCGGTCATAAAGCCGGGATGCACGTCGGTCTCGATTGCCAGTGGCTTCAGGCGATCTTTGTAGAAGAACCGAATGCCGCCATCGATGACTTCGAAGTCCGCGCCGGCGCGGCGAATTGTGTTGAGGAACGTCATCATCGTCGATTGCAACGCGCCTTCGATGAAGATGTCGCCCTTCGTCGCGATCGCGGCACATGCAAAACTCGCCGCCTCGATCCGGTCCGGCATGATTCGCTGGTGCGCGCCTTTTAAGCGATCGACGCCATCGATGATGATGCGCCGATTCGTTTCGAGATTGATGATCGCTCCCATCTTTTGCAGGTAGCGCATCAGCTCCACGATTTCCGGCTCGACGGCCGCGTTGTCGATGATCGTCGTGCCGCGCGCCAGCACCGCGCTCATGATGATATTCTCCGTCGCGCCGACCGAGGGAAACGGCAGCACGATATGCGTGCCGCTCAGCTTGTCGGCCGTGCAGTGGAAGTAGTTGTTCGAGAACTCGATCTTCGCGCCCATTTGCTCGAGCGCGTTGATGTGGTAGTTCACCGGACGCACTCCGATCTTGTCGCCGCCGGGCATCGGCACCGAAGCCGAGCCAGTCCGGTGCAACATCGGGCCGAGCATCAGGATCGGAATCCGGTTCAGTCCGGCGAATCGCTCCGGAACAATCGTCGTCGCAAAACTCGGCGTGTGGATCGTCAGCGTGCCGTTCGCTTCCGGCGACATCGTGATCTCCGTGCCGAGCGACTTCGCAATGTCGCCCGTGATATCGACTTCGCCCAAACGGATCGGAGCGTTGGTGAACGTGCTCGGCGCGTCCGAGAGCATCGAAGCGACCATCACCTTCGAAATCAGATTTTTCGTACCCGAAACCCGAACCGTACCCGATAGCGGCTTACCGCCTCTTACTAAGAAAGCATCCATGTAGTGAGAATTTGATTGCAAAAATACGTGCATCGAACTGCGCGGCTTCCCGAACCCCGATTATTCTTTGATGCCATACCGAGCTATAAGGTCAGTTTATCAAAATCGTCATTGCGAGGAGGCCGCAGGCCGACGAAGCAATCCCCACCACGAAGTCCCAGTGACTGCGTAGCGGAGATTGCTTCGTCGTGCTTCGCACGACTCGCAATGACGGCCATTTGGGATACTTCAGAGAGGTCTTCTTCAGCATCTTTTTCACTTTCCTCCTCACCCGGCGCGAGCATCTGTGCTTCATGAACTGTGCCCCGTTCAGGCTGATTTCGAGGTTTCCGCGAACGGATCAGGTGTTCGAACGGGTCCGCCAGACGTGCGACCGTGCCAGCCTGACCCGATAGCAAACCCAGCGATCCGCGTCCCGGCAACCCCGCCTCCAGATCGACACGCATCTCGTGCGAGAACACCACCACCGTCAGCGACATCGCCTGCTGCAGCTCGAGTATCTCGCGCGCCATCCGCCACTTCCCGTTCCGGTTCAGCGGTGCGTACTCGAATGAGTTGATTATGAGGACAGGGTTCCCCCTCTCCCAGCAGGGAGAGGGGGTTAGGGGGTGAGGCGCATTTATTGTCCCTGCCAGCTTCTCTGCATCCCACTGACCCAGCGGCACATCGAACAGGTGAAGATTCGGCAGGGCCGGTTTCGGTTTCGCGGCTTCTATTGCGGCATATCGTGCCGCGCGGGCTGCGGCATGCTCAGCTTTGGCGGCTGCTTTTTCCGCGAGCATGTCCTGTTCGATCTGTTTCGACTCTTCCCTATTCAAAAAGACCCAGCCACCGTTTTGGTTACCGCTGGGCTCCCGATATTCCCATTTTTCCCATGGCCGGCTGGGGTGCGGTTTGTTCTCCCGCCACGTCTCGAGAAAGGGAGCATAGTAGCCATGTCTCGCGATAATTCTGGCGCGCACGGCTTCCTGAGATTCCTCCTCTTCTGCTTCTTCTACCTCTTCCTCCAGCGCCGTGTCCGGCTCCGGCATCGGCATCGGCATCGCCGCGTTCTCCAGCGCTTCGCGGAAGGCATCCTTCATCAGCGCGACGCCGGCGTAGGTGTTGATGTACCACACGTCGCGCTCCGGATTCTCGCGCGCAATGGTCAGGACCATCTGCGCGCCGATCCGCACGTTCGCCCGAACGTCACGAGAGAGCACCATCGTAATCGACTCGCTCTGCACGTCGATCTTCCCTTTCAAGCCTTCGTAGCTGTACAGCGACCTGACCGGCGGCGGATCGGTCAGCCCAAACAATTTCTCAATGCTCATCACCCGCTGAAGTCTTATCGGTGTCAGTCCCATAGTATTAGCTCCTTTCAAATTGAAGGGTCCCATTCTTCATTCATCCTTCATCCTTTCCCCGAATAGGTGCCCATAATAGTCGGTGCCAATATAACACATAAATGGAGAAGGATTTTGAAAACCGAGTCCCGAAGGGACGAAATAGGAATAGCCGGTGGTTTCAACCACCGGACCACGTTCGCATCTTTTCCGACCGGGAGTCCCGAAGGGACGGCACAATCACCGTTTTGTTAGTATATTGCATCCCAAACAATGGGCACCATTCTAAGGACGGTCATTGCGAGAAGTGCGAAGCACGACGAAGCAATCCCCTCCGGGAAGCCGGGACTTCGTGGTGGGGATTGCTTCGTCACTCCTTCGTCGTTTCTCGCAATGACGTAATTAGATGAACGTGAACAAACTCTATTTCGGCGATAACCTCCACATCCTCCGCGAGCACATCAAGGATGAAACGGTCGACTTGATTTATCTCGATCCGCCGTTTAATTCGAAGCGCGATTACTCCGTGCTCTTCAAAACCCCGAAGGGACACGAGTCCGACGCGCAGATCACCGCGTTCGAGGACTCATGGCATTGGGGCGAGCAGGCCGAGCGCGAGTACGACGAGTTGCAGCACCAGCCGAATACCGACGTGGCCGAGATGATCATCGCGCTCCAAAGCTTCCTCGGCAAGAACGACATGATGGCCTATCTCACCATGATGGCCAACCGCCTCATCGAACTCCACCGCGTCCTCAAACCCACCGGCTCGCTCTATCTCCATTGCGATCCCACCGCGAGTCATTACTTGAAGATTGTGCTTGATGGAGTGTTCGGTCATCACAACTATCGCAATGAGATTTCGTGGACGCGCTCACAGCCGAAGAGTCACACGACAATCAACTTTCCAAATTGTCGAGACGTGATACTTCGATACACGAAAACCGAAAATGCGACTTTCAATAAAGTATACGGATTACACAATCCAAAGTACATCGCGGACTTCTACAAATATACTGATCCCGATGGAAGGCGTTATCGGCTTGGCGATTTAACTAATCCGAACAAGAACAGACCGAATCTCACATACGAATTCCTTGGAGTTCATCGAGTTTGGCGATGGACTAAGGATCGAATGGAGAAGGCATACAAAGATGGTTTGGTCTATCAAAGTAAGCCCGGCACCGTTCCACAAATGAAACGATATCTTGATGATATGGAGGGGCAGCCGATCTCCGATGATTGGAATGATATTGAACACCTTCACGGATCAAGCGGAGAGTTCTTAGGCTACCCAACGCAAAAACCACTCGCGCTTCTCGAACGGATCATCAAAGCGTCATCGAACGAGGGCGATATGGTGCTCGATCCGTTTTGCGGGTGCGGGACGGCGGTCCACGCGGCGCAAAAACTCAAGCGTCAGTGGATCGGAATCGACATCACGCATCTCGCGATTTCGCTCATCGAAAAACGGATGAAGGAGGCATTCCCCGGCATCGTCTTCGAAGTCGAAGGGACGCCGAAGGACGCGGGCGGCGCGCGCGACCTGGCCGAGCGCGATAAATACCAGTTCCAGTGGTGGGCCTGCTCGCTCGTCAACGCACAACCCTATCAAGGCAAAAAGAAGGGCGCGGATGGCGGCATCGATGGACTCATCTTTTTCCACGACGATAAATCGGGCGCGAAGAAGATCGTCGTCTCGGTCAAGGGCGGCGAGAACGTGTCGGTGCCGATGGTCCGCGACTTGGCGCACGTCATCGACCGCGAGAAGGCCGCGTTCGGATTTTTCGTCACGCTCGCCGCTCCGACGAGCAAGATGAAAGAGGAGGCCGTCGGCCTGGGCTTCTATAAAGCGGAAGTCTATGGCCCCGAATACCCGAAGCTGCAAATCCTGACGATCGAAGGATTGATGAACGGCACCGAACGCCCGCGCTACCCGGATTTATCGCTGGGCCGCTCGACCTTCAAACGCGCGCAAGTGGAGGATGTGAGCGGGGAGCAGGGGAGGTTGTTATGACGCACACGCGCATCCGCTCCATTAGGAGCGAAATATTTGTAGCCGTGGGTTTCAACCCACGGTATGGAACCCATGAAGAATTCCCCGCTCCGTAGGAGCGAAATATTTGTAGCCGCCGGTTTCAACCGGCGGTAAACGGTAACCAGATAATTGTTTTAGCTCCTTTAGGAGCGTGATATTCTCCTCCAACCGCATGGCGAACACCTACACACAACTCTACATCCATCTCGTCTTTGCGGTCAAGGGACGCCAATCTCTCATTCCGCGTGAGCACAAAGACGAATTGCAGAAGTACATCACGGGCATCGTGATGAACCATAAGCACAAGCTCATCGCGATCGAGAACGAGCCGGACCACATTCACATCCTCGTTGGTCTGAAACCGGACCAGTCGATTTCCGATCTCGTCAAGGACATCAAAACAGGTTCGACGATGTGGATAAACGAACAGCCGTGGATGCCCCAGCACTTCAACTGGCAGGATGGATTCGGGGCGTTCTCGTATTCGCGGTCGCAGCTCGATCATGTCATCGCGTACATTCGCAATCAAGAAGCGCATCATAAGAAGCAGACATTCCGCGAAGAATACATTGCGATGCTAAAAGCGTTTGGAATCGAGTATGACGAACGGTACCTGTTCGAGTTTTTGGATGGCGAATAATATTTCGCTCCTACGGAGCTTGACGCGTGTTTTGAATCCGCACCCGCCGGTTAAAACCGGCGGCTACAAATATTTCGCTCCTCTGGAGCGGGCGCGGAGAATCGAACCCAAGGTTGCGCTGCACATCCCTCGTAGGGCTCGGGACGGGCGATGCATGCTCCACCCTTGCTTGCGGGTACTGCGTGCCTTCGGCACTTTGTCGCTGCCACGCCCAAGTGGGTTCGCGTGCAACCAAATCCACGCGTGACCTGACCTTACAGCTCGCTCTTTGCGGCGATCTGCAGCAAATCTTGGATAAACGGGAGCGAGTGAAATGTCACAACCGCGCCCTTATTGCCGAGATAGATCGAATGATTCTTCACCGCCGCGATAATTTCATCCGGAGTGCGGTCGAGGCACTCGTGGGCGGCAAGTTCAATAATTATACACTGTTGCATGAGGTAATAAGTTGTAAAAGTCGAACACCAATCTCAGCAGGTCGTTCGACCATTCAGCTTAATCCTCGACCGCCAGAAATGCTTCGATCCGGACTTACAAATACTCGAGCGCATTGTGCCGGGTAACGGTGCCAGTGATCCGGCCAAATTCCTCGGTGAGCTGGGCCGCAATGCGGATGATCGCTCATCCTTGCGGCGTTCGAAATCGGCGCTGGCTACGGCACGACCGTCCCGATCACCGGGGACGGTGTTTGGTTGACGGCTGTGAGCACGTATTGCTGGAGGATCGGATCCCAGTAGTCGCCGGTCGGAAACATCTCATAGGTCGGCGCGCCATACGCCGCGACATAAATTGAATCGCCCGAGTTGAACCCGAAGTACTTCAACTGGTACTGCGTGCTGAGAAAGTTAAACCTCTCTGTCGATGTGTCAATCGGATAAGCGACGGCAGAGGTAACCGGTCCTCCGGTACCAGCGTAACCATTACTCCCATAGAAGAATGTTGTGTAATGTCCGGGCTGCGCGGAGACATCTGAAGTGTGAGAGATGTAAAGGGCCACCGCACCTTCGCTTTGTGGCCGCATTAAATCGGGGACGACACTGCCACTCGCCATGAACATGGGTCCGCTTACACCGCCGCCGCTTGGCAGCCGGAACGCAGTATCGAGAAAGCGAAGCCCATCGAGTGTGGTCACGACGTTCGAAATCCGATAGAGAAGCTGCGAATATTGGTTCGTCCAAGTACCCGTTTCGGGCCAATACACGTCTGTATTTCCGCCACCAGTCACCGTAGTGGACATCCAGCGAACATCTCCATAGCCCGGCTTGGAGAAGCGGACGTTGTACGTCCCAGTCGGTACATTGTGTAGAATGAAGTAACCGCTGTCGTCGGTCACGGCTGAATAGCCGGTCCCTTCGAGCGCGACGGTTACGCCGCTAAATGGTGGCGCGAGCGGCGAATAGCCCTGTACCAGTTCAACGCGGCCGTGGATGTTCGCTGTCTCACCCGGTGTGGATGGCAGTCTGCACGAGTTGAATGCAAAAACGACAAGACCGAAGAATAGACACGTTGATGCTCGTCTCATAATATATCCTCCTTAATGGCGATGACATAATGAGAACGGTCGGAAAGACAGAAAGTTACAGACCAGGGGTTAAGCTGCTGCTACTTCCTCACCACCGGCAGCCAGATCTCTTCGTCGGCCTCGCCGTTATCGTCGTGGGGCTGGTGGATGATCGGTCATCCACGCGGCGTTCGAAGTCGCCGTTCACGTTGGGGTCTAACACATAACCCGATGCCGGCAGCCACTCGTCGTAGATGTAGCGGAAGAATGTGCTGATGCCCGCGACCGGCCCTTGATAGCGGAACGTGGCGTAGTTCGCCGCCGGGACTTCCTTGCCGACCATCCCCGCCGGAATGTCAGACAGACTATCGACTTCGAGCGCGGCGATGTAATAGAATTTCGGAAACGCGCCCGCGTTCATCACGAAGTCACGCGAGTAGTCCTCGAAGCCATAGACGGCAATCGGCTCTCGCTTGTGCAGTATCTCGCGCGATCGCCTGCCGAATTCCTCCCACGCCTCCTGAATGGCAGAAATGCCCACGCCGGTGTAGCGTTCGACTCCGACGATCTTGAATGCTTCTTTAGCGCGGAATGTGGGTTGTAGGTCCATCTCCTACGAATCGAACGAGAGTGCCTTGATGCGCTGCTTGATATCGACGAGGCGCCAGGTGCGGCCGGCCTCGAACGCGGCCTGGGTTTGCTCGCCTTCGATGTGAACCCGTACTCGGACGGTGCCGGGGACTTCGAGGATGCGCTGGACTTCCTCTCCAGCCGCGCCAAAGCCATACCGCACCTTTGTCGAGGTCCCGTCCGCGGTCTCGACAATGATGTTGTACTTCTCCGCTTTCATGCTCCCGATAATAGGCGTAGAGGGTTAGTTGAGGGCCGTCACAGACCAATCCATTGTTCCGGATAGGGACAGCGCGACGGAGTTAAAGCGGCGAAGTGCCATACGTGGTTCCCCATCCCTCATTCCTCATTCTCAATTGCTTGCAGCTTTCGGGGTCTTTTCGATCTGTTCCAGCCGCTCGATAATCCGATCCCACAACCATGTGAACGGCAGGATTTCGATCTCCATCTCGGAATCGACGATCTCGTAGGTCGCGGTCTGTAGCTGATGATAATACCGCATCCCCTGCCGCCGGGAGCGGGCGGAGCTGAAGGAGTTGACTTCCACAATTCGCAGCATCTTGAGGAACGTCGAACTGGCGCGCGATGCTTTGGCGACCAAATACCGCGCCCGGTACAGGTTCAGCGCTTCCATTCGGGTGAAGATCTCCTTGAACCGCCCTTCTTCCAGCAGGAAGAGGATTTGCAGCACGCGGAGCGCGACGTTCATCCCGACCTTGTCGCGGCCCGCCATCGGCACCATCATGAGCAACGCATCGGTGCTGAATCGCTTGCGAAGCGGTGACGGCTCCACAATCCCCGATTTCAGGAATGCATAATGCAGATAGTACTCGTATACCCGCCAGCGCTCTTGCATGGCTTCCGGCAAAGTCTGAAAATTCGAATGCGCGGTCACTTCGTGGTAAATGTTCTGCGCCTCCGCAAATCGCAGGCCGTTCATGATGATGACGAACCGCAACTCCATGAGAGTGAACCAGGAAATGGTGACGGCATTGAAGAGTGTGAGACACTCTTCCGCCGCCTTCTCCGCTTCGGCCAATCGGCGGACTCGGAGGTAGCTATCGACCTGCTGCAGCTTGAACTCCGCAAGGCGCGCGGGCTGCGCCAAATGCGGAATGCTCCGGAGATAGACAAGAGCCCCGTCCATCTCAGCGATACGTTCAGAGTGCCTCCCGCCCGCCGCAAGCGCGTTACCAATCACCCTGTAGGAGTTTAGCCTAAATGTGAAAGAGCTATCATCGCGCAACAGTGAACGCAGTTGTTGAGCATACGCTTCGAACTGACCTGCAAATTTTCTGCGTCCCCCTGCGTAGCGACCCAAGATGATTTGCATCCGGTCAAAGTACTCCCAAGCGGTTGACTCATCATTCAAATCTCGAAGATGCTTTTTTACGATCAGATCATACGTTTCGTATTGGGCGGACCGTGCGTTGATTCCGGCGTTAGTCCTCAACAGGAGTGCCATTTCGTAGGCGATGTCTGTGACTTGATATTTCGCAGCAATATCAAGGTTCCGCGTCGCAAGAGCGATTGCTGCTCTTCGGGCTCCCAACGTAACAAGCGTGTGGACCAGGAAGGCACGCTTCTTCAGTGTGTACCCTGCTTGCGCACTCTCCGAGAACCCAACGCGGCGAAGATTGAGATGGAAAAGCGAATTCAGTAGGCGATTCTTTAGCCTTGCTTTGAGTGCGGTATACCGCGTGTCGTTCGCTCGGGTGTGATAGAGCGCATCGGCCGCCACGCTATCGCTTCCAAATGCGCCGGACCGAATGCCGTCATAAAGGAGGAATCCCTTGTCCTCCGTTCGTCTTCTGAAAGCGCCATCGAGCGTTTCGACCCGTTTCTCGCGGAATCGGTCAAGGACACGGATGATCTCTGGGAAATATCGCACGTCAGGTTGAACGCAAAATCCGAATGAACCTTCCCCCTGTTTGGAGGCGAATGCCGATCAGTGCAATTTGTTGTCGGTCAGCGCCTTCGTTAATACAATTCACGTTATCCCTATTTCCTACAGGATAGTGTTGGCATATCGTTTATATTGGCCCGCAAAACCGGCCCCGTAGGGGCCGTCTTTGACGTCGTTCGGGCTGTGACTTTTTCGCCGTCAGATTTTTCGACGGTGTCTTCGCAAAGTCCGAGCGCCCAAACCGAGAATCCAACGAACAGCTGCTTGCACTCGCGGGCTTTTGCTTTTTGGGACGTTCATACTCCCGGAAAATCTGTTCATCTCGCGGAATCAATTTCTGGCAGTTTGCCATTCTCCTTCTCTGAGGTTTTATTGATTCTGCTTCAATGCGATTTCGATCTAACCTTTTGCACATTCAGTAGTCCAAGTTCCGTTTTATTCACGTTCTAACACACTCATAATACGATGACACGTTCCATGAAGTTTTCCACACTCGCAGCCGCACTCGTAATTGGTTTTCTTTCGATCTACGCGGCCGTTGTTACAAGTTTCCAGACTGCGAATTATTCCTCGCAGGCCGTCACCGTTACGCTGAACTTTGCTTCAGGTGCGTCAAACACCATGACCGTTGCGCCGGGTCAGGCAATGCCGACAGACCTTAATGGCGACCAGGTCATTTCGATGACGATCTATGGGGCAATCGTGCCGGCAGGCGCGAATGCGATTGTGCCGAACATGTCTGGTGGAACGGTCACAATCATGTGGAGCGTGTTCAAGAATTCGGATGGCTCGACCGGTGTCGTCGGCGGGACGATCGATCCGAACGTCGTTAGTTGATCTTTGCTCGGCTATTTAGAGCCGGGTAAAATTGACAAATTGACAAGAATCTCACGCGCGGAGAACGTGCGTGTGTGAGATTTGTGTGAAAACTGAACCTATTTTTTGGCCACAAAGCCCCACTTTGTGCCACGTGGCTGTGCATGTCTAAAGTTTGTAATTTATTTGCAAACTGTAACTTAGAGCGATTAGCTGTTCCTTAGCTTTATATACTTGCTGAATAGTAAGCACTGTGTCTGCTTTCTATCAGACGTATATGTCCGTGTCGTTTTTTCTCTGCGATTGATACTTGCATCCCCCCTTTCGTAGGATATTTTTGTATCCGAAACCAGTGCCGCGCCCCCGGCAGATCGTCGGGTTGGCGCGTCCTGAAACAAGGATACATTATGGGACAGCTATTTCCGCATCTCGAGCCGGTCTGGCACTCGCCAGAAGTGATCGGGACGCAGTACGAGCCGAAGTTCGAGTTCTCAGGGATCCCGCTGAACTATCAGCACGCGGGCCATTTCATTTCTCGTGCGACCGAGCCGGTGCTCGCCGGCGAGATCACCCGAAGTGGCGAGCCACTCGTGCATATCTTCGATTCGCACGATATGTTCGATGCCTGGGCGCGCAAGACTCGCTTCGCGGGCCATTTCGAGCATATCGAGCGAGTCATTGCACGTGCACGCTCGCAGGCACAAATCAAGCATCAGGCTCTCCCGGCCGGAAACTTCGGGAAGGTCCATGTAGCGACGAATGCCAATATGGACTACGATTGGATCGCATCGCTCGAGCCTCGGCCCATCCGGACGAATTCAAGAGTGACGCTCTTCGCGGAGGAGTCCTTTGGCGGTGAGCAAGCGATCATCGGACCATCCACGCTCGAAGACTTACGCGATGTCGAGTTTTTTCAGCGCACGCGCTCCATTTCGCTGCATGGCGTCTGCCTGCTGACGGACGACGTTTTGTTCGGTGGCTTCCGCTTCTACGCCATCGGCGATCCATTCGTCACGATCTCCAACCTGCACCAATGGCATTTCGACCGGGCGGCAGCGAGCGCAATAATTGTTTGAGAAAGCTGGAGCAAACAGAATAGCATCCAACTACCTATAACTCTCTCACCAGCTCACGGACCTTCTACCCGTTGAGCTTTCACAGAACCCACGGTAGACATCACCTTCTACCGTGGGTTTTTTATGCCCGGTTGGTTCTAACGGTCCACTTAGTAAGACTTCGACCAGACAACCTCATGCCGCGCCGCGCCGCCGCAGACGACGCATCCCGCAGGTGGCTTTTCGCTTCGGAATTCCTCGACCGGGATGACGCGGATCGTGGCCTTCGTCTCTTCTTTGACTTTCGCCTCGCACTCTGCAGAGCCGCACCATCCGGCATAGATGAATCCGGCATCGCGCTCGATGAGCTTGGCCATTTCGTCATACGATGTGACCCCTCGAATGCTATTGGCTTCGCGGCGCGCGATCGCATTCTCAAGCAACTGTGATTGGAGCCGTTCGAGCAATTGTGGAACGCGAGAGAGCAGCTCCATTCGGCCAACGAACAGCTTCTGCTTTCTTCCAGGCTTTGGCGGCTCTTCTTTCGATAATTCAACACGTGGCACGATCACAACCGTGTTGTTCGTGACGTCCTTGGGGCCGATCTCCATGCGGAGCGGCACCCCTTTCGACTCCCAATCGAAGAATTTTGCGCCGGGCGACATCGAGTCGCGGTCATCGAGCTTGACGCGAATGCCAGCGGCCTTCATTTCCCGGAAGACTTCTTCGGCCGCTTCCATGACCGTGATCTTCTCGGCGTCGGTCTTGTAGATCGGCACGATCGCAAGCTGCACCGGCGCGAGCTTAGGAGGAGTGACCAGGCCGTCGTCGTCCGAATGCGTCATGATGAGGCCGCCGATCATCCTGGTCGAGACACCCCACGAGGTATTCCAGGCGTATTCGAGCGTACCAGCACGCGATTGGAATTGCAAATCGAATACTTTCGCGAAGTTCTGGCCCAGATTGTGACTTGTACCATTCTGGAGCGCCTTGTTATCCTGCATCAGGGCTTCAGTCGTGTACGTCCTGAGCGCGCCGGCAAATTTCTCGCTGTCGGTCTTGAGTCCGATGAGCACCGGCACCGCGCAATACTCATACATAAACGCACGATACACGCCGAGCATCCGAATCGCCTCCTCTTCGGCTTCCTGTTCGGTCTCGTGCGCGGTGTGGCCCTCCTGCCAGAGGAATTCCATCGTCCGCAGGAAGAGCCGCGTCCGCATCTCCCAGCGGACAACGTTCGCCCATTGGTTCAGGAGAATCGGCAGGTCCCGGTAAGACTGCACCCACTTCGCGTACATCGAATAAATGATGGTTTCGGATGTGGGCCGGATGACCAGTGGCTCCTCCAGGTCCTTCCCGCCACCCTTGGTCACAATCGCCAGCTCGGGGGCAAAGCCCTCCACGTGCGCTGCCTCCTTCGTTATGAAAGAGAGCGGGATGAGGAGCGGAAAATAGGCATTCTCGTGGCCGGTGTCCTTGAACATCTTGTCCAGCGCCTGCTGCATCAGCTCCCAAATGCCGTAGCCATTCGGGCGAATCACCATGCACCCGCGCACCGGCGAGTGTTCCGCCAATTGCGCGCGCGCAATCACCTCGTTGTACCATGCACTAAAATCTTCGCTTCTTTTCGGGAGTTTCTCGTCGGCCATTCTAATGTTGATTATTTTCGAAAGTCCTTAAATGGAAGAAGGATGAGAATTGTTCGGATTCTCTTCGCATAGGGTTCTCAAGTAGATTTTTCAAGAATAGCGAACGCAATATGACCTCCGATTCTCCCCGGGTTCAATCTAAGCATTCAACTCACTCCGCCCCAGTGCCCACGCTGGCAGCGCCCACGCTTGGCCCCGAAGTCGATCACCGCACACTCTACCGCTTGCCGTGGAATCTCGCCGATAACGCGATCTCGTGGCTGGAGCCTACATCGGCTTGCAACCTGTCGTGTGACGGCTGCTACCGCGAGAACGTGGCGAAGAGCCACAAGCCGCTCGATCAGGTCAAAGAAGAGATCGACACATTCCTCCGCTTGCGCAATTCGGATGGCATCTCGATCGCAGGCGGTGAACCGCTGATGCACCCCGAGATCGTCGAGATCGTCCGGCATGTCGCGTCGCGGGGCGTCAAGCCCGTGATCAACACCAACGGCGGGCTTCTGACCAAAGACTTGCTCCACGAGATCAAGAAGGCGGGCGCGACCGGATTCACCTTCCACATCGACAGCAAGCAAGGCCGGCCCGGATGGAAGAATGCGAACGAGCTTCAACTCAACGACCTCAGGCTCCACTTTGCGGATATGCTCCACGACGAGGGGGGACTCTCCTGTGCGTTCAATTCAACGGTGTATGAAGACACGCTTCACTACACGCCGGACTTGGTCGAGTGGGCCGGGAAGCACATCGACAGAGTTCACGTGATGGTGTTCATCCTCTATCGTGCCGCAGCGCCGCAAATTCCGTTTGATTGGTACGCCGGAGCGCAAAAGGTCGACATGAACGACCTCGTGTATGGCGAGACACAGGAGCGCAAAATTGATATGAAGTCACCCGATGTCGTGCGTGAAATTCGAAAGAGGTTTCCGGACTTCACTCCCTGCGCCTACCTGAACGGAACGGAGCAACCCGACTCCTTCAAGTGGCTAAGCTCTGGAAGAATCGGGACGAAAGAAAAAGTGTATGGCTACGTCGGCGCGCGCTTTATGGAGATCAATCAGGTGGGGCATCACCTGATGAAGGGCCGGTACCTTGCCTATGCTTCGCCGCGCATGACAAGCCTCGGCCGCTCGATGATGCTCCTTTCGCCATTCGATCGTGGTATTCGCCGGATTGCCGACCACCAATACCTTGACCGTGCGCTTGGCAACTTCATTGAGCGCCTTTCCTTGCACCGTGAAAATCGCGCCGTTGGCCTCGA
>JADGPZ010000060.1 GCA_017882165.1 Candidatus Kapaibacterium sp. | reverse complement strand
AAGGTTGTCCATCTTGGTGAGCGTGAATGCTCCATCCAGCGGCGACACCAAAAGCTGATCGAGGAATCCCCGTCGCCGGTCATGAACGACGAGTTGCGGCGCGAGATGGGCGATGCAGCAATTGCAATAATACGGGAAGCGCGATATGAGGGAGCGGGCACCGTTGAGTTTCTTGTGAGTCAGGACCTGAAGTATTACTTCCTTGAAGTGAACACGCGCCTTCAGGTCGAGCATCCCGTTACAGAGTTCGTCACGGGTCTCGATCTTGTGCGCGAGCAATTCCGAATTGCGGAAGGGGAGAAGCTTACATTGCGACAGAAGGATGTCCAGCAGCGCGGCCACGCAATCGAAGTTCGCATTCAGGCCGAGGATGTCTGGAATGATTTTTTGCCGAGTCTTGGCCGAATCTCTTATGTGCGACATCCGGCCGGAGCGTTTGTGCGCAACGACAGCGCGATGTTCCACGGCCTCGATGTTTCGGGCCATTATGATTCTTTGCTCTCAAAGCTCATTGCGTGGGACCGAGATCGCGCGAGTGCAATACAACGAATGCTCCGGGCACTCGAAGAGATGCGCGTCGTGGGGGTCTCGACGACGATTCCGTTTGCTGCGTTCGCGATGCGAAATGCTCGTTTCCGAAATGGGGAGTTATCGACTGCATTCGTCGAAGAAGAATTTTCGCAAGTGGTTCGCGAGGGAGAGTATGCGCAAGCGGAGCAAGCCGCCATGCCGCATTTCGCCGCAGTTGCAAAACACCGGGAACAGAATCAGGCCCGCAGGCCATTCGTAACGAGGTAGTTAGATTGGTGCGTCAACATTCACAATTCATCATAACCATTGACCGTTCGTCAATGTCCAGTTTGCCTATCGGTGGGCACGCTTAGTCCATCACACCGCCGGTCGTCGCACGAGACGTTCCTTGCGGTGATCGCCCCGTTCATGTACCCCTTTCGCTGCTCGGCCTGCAACTGGCGCGGCATGATGGGGCGCGCCTCACTCCTGCAACACAGCAAGCTCAACCTTGCGATTAACGCCGCGATTCACTTCACATTGCTGGTGGCGCTTTTGAGCGTGTTCGTGTGGGTCAGGGGTATCATGCATCCAGTGTGACGAATTGGTCTTGTAGGACTTATCGCTCGCATCTTTTGTTATCGTAGACATGCAGCCACCGATTACAACCCGCGAACAAGCCGAACACGTTGCCATCGAACTGGGTCTCCTCAAAGAGGAATTTGCCGAGATCGTCACGATTCTGGGCGGACGAATTCCGACCTACACGGAGCTTGGCATCTTCTCCGTGATGTGGAGCGAGCATTGCTCCTATAAGAATTCCATCGCCCAGCTAAAGACGTTGCCGCGCAAGGGTGGCCGATTGCTTGTCGAAGCCGGTGAGGAGAATGCCGGTCTCGTCGATATTGGTGATGGGCTGGCCGTCGCATTCAAAATCGAGTCGCATAATCATCCATCCGCCGTGGTGCCCTACGAAGGCGCGGCAACGGGTGTGGGTGGGATACTCCGGGATATTTTCACGATGGGCGCGCGTCCCATCGCCGCGCTGAACTCCCTCCGCTTTGGTGAACTCACCGGTGAGGCCGCCGAGCGCACGAAGTTCTTGGTCCGTGGTGTCGTGCATGGCATTTCGGACTATGGCAATTCCTTCGGCGTGCCGACCGTGGCGGGCGAGGTGTATTTCGACAAGTGCTATCAGGGCAACCCATTAGTCAACGCGATGGCGGTTGGCATCGTCGAGCATGGCAAGACGGTGAGCGCGACGGCCGAAGGTGTCGGCAACGTCGTGATGATCGTCGGTTCGCGCACGGGACGCGACGGCATTCATGGCGCCAGCTTACTTGCGAGCGCAGTATTCAGCGAGGCGGCGGAGTCGCTGCGGCCTACCGTGCAGGTTGGTGATCCGTTTGCAGAGAAATTATTGCTCGAAGCGACGCTTGAAGCAATCGCGGCGGGCGTGGTGGTCGGCATGCAGGACATGGGCGCGGCTGGTATCAGTTGCTGCACTTCGGAGATGAGCGCGAAAGCCGGGACCGGCATGAAGATCGATCTCGGTCGAGTGCCGCTTCGCGAAACGGGCATGTCTGCATTCGAGATCATGCTCTCGGAATCCCAGGAGCGGATGCTGGTGGTGGTCAAGCCCGAAGATGTCGGCACGATCAAAGCAATCTTCGACAAGTGGGACTTGCAGGCGGAGATCATCGGAACGGTCACGGATACCGGCAACGTCGTGTTCGACTATTTGGGCGAGCGCGTGGCCGATATTCCGGCGAAAGCGCTGGCGCTTGGCGGTGATATGACTCCTGTGTATTATCGCGAGTCGCGTGAGCCAAAGTATCTCGCCGAAACCCGCGCATACGATTTCTCAAGTCTTGGAGATGTCGCCGATGCCGGGTCGATGCTCCGCACATTACTCGCCTCGCCAACAATCGCTTCCAAGCGATGGGTCTATGAGCAGTACGACTCGATGGTGCGAACGAATTCGCTCTATCTGACTGGAAGCGATGCCGCGGTCGTTCGCGTAAAAGGCACGACGAAGGGACTGGCGATGAAGACAGACTGCAATTCGCGGTACGTCCGGTTGGATCCATATCGCGGCACGTTGACTGCCGTAGTGGAGGCTGCGCGAAATATCGCATGTACCGGAGCAACCCCGATCGGCGTAACGAACTGCCTCAACTTCGGCAATCCTTACGATCCGGAAGTCTACTGGCAATTCAAGGAAGCGATTCGCGGCATGGGTGATGCCTGTCGCGCGCTCGGCACGCCTGTGACTGGTGGTAATGTGAGCTTCTACAACGAGAGTCCCGAGGGCGCGATTTTTCCGACGCCAACGATCGGCATGATCGGACTTATCGAGGACATCACGAAAGTTGTTTCGAGCGATTTCAAGCAGGAGGGCGATGCGATCCTTTTACTCTCAGTCGGAGTTTCGAAGAATAAGTATGATGGACTTGGCGGAAGCGAATATGTGTACCATCGCACAGGACTTGTGACCGGTAGCGCACCCGAATGCGATCTCGAAAAAGAAGCTGCATTGATTCAAATGCTCGTTGAACTCGCAGATCGCGGCCTCGTCAATTCAGCGCACGATGTCAGCGAAGGCGGTTTTGCCGTCGCGCTTGCCGAGTGCTGCTTTGCTCAGGGTACCGAACGACCGCTTGGGGCAAAAATCGGAAATCCTCACGAAGGCGCTGTTTCTCGTGACGCAATTCTGTTCGCGGAGCGGCAAGGTCGAGTGATTCTGTCTGCCGAGCCGAAGGCTGTCACAGCGATTCAAGAGATCGCGAGACGACATTCTCTTCTTGCGCCTCAGATCGGCATCGTCACCGGTGATCGGCTTGTCATTGGTGATGATATCAACGAGAGTGTCGAAGACCTCTATAATATCTTTTCGAATGCGATCCCCGCGCTCATGGATACAGAGGCGGCAGTCGCTTAGCCGGCGGGAATATATTCCCGCCGCCACACCGTTGGGGTAGATATGTTCACCACGCTCCGCGCGAGGGTCTTCGCGGGCTTCCTGTTTATTTTGTTGCTCCTGGCCGGTCTGGCCGGGTATTCAATCTATTCCCTCGCCTCGCTCTCGGACATAACGAGCGCCTCGCTCGAGAAAAACGCCGAGCAGAGCCTTGCCGCCAGCAGCATGTATGAAAGCCTCGTGCGCATCGATCAGGCCGAGCTTCGAATGCTCGCTGCCGATACCGCCGATGCCGGTCCCGCACTGGTCGAAGAACCCGCCCACTTCTACTACGCACTGACGAAAGCCTGGAACGCCACAGATGCGCAGGACTCCGCCTCGCCGCTGCTGAACAACATCGAGGCGCGGTGGACCGAGTACAAGGGTCATCTCGACTATTTCTATACGCTCGCATTACACAATCCACCCGAAGCGCGGCGGTTCTATGAGGACACGCTCGAACACGAGATCGAGACGCTCAAGGCGAAGAACATTGCTCTGCAAGAGTTGAACTTCAGTGCATTCGAGTCTGCAAAGGCGCTGGAAAAGTCGCGTGCGCGCGGCGCCACGCTGGGCGTGGTATTTGTCGCCGCGATGGCGCTCCTCATTGGTTTTGTGGGAAGCTACCTGATCTCGCGGCGCACGGTCCGGCCACTCATGGAACTGACCGAGCGTGTGAAAGAGCTTCGCGCCGGGCATCTCGATGCGCACGTACCGATTCAGGGTGCCGATGAAATCAGCGATCTGGGATTCGAGTTCAACCGGCTCACCGAACGGTTGCGCGAGTTCGAAGCGATGAACGTCAGCGAGATCGTTCGCGAAAAACAGAAGTCGGAAGCGATTATCGAGTCCATTGATGATCCGCTCCTGCTTTTCGATGCGGGTGGCAAGCTTATCCTGCTGAACAAGGCTGCCGAGACGATCACCGGGCGCTCGGAACAATCGGCACTTGGCGAGTCTCTGCATGGTCTTTTCCGGGATCCGCGTCTGCTCAAGGACATCGAGCAGGCTCTGGATTATGCTGCTCGTTCGATATTGAGTGCAAGAATGGGTAATGCCACCGATGTTCATCCATCACAACCACCGATTGTCGCGATCGCGAGTGGAGGAGGGCGCCGCTATTTCAGGATTCGCATTGCGCGGATCGTGGCCTCGGGGGCTGCCGCGCCGCTGGCTGGCGTGCTCGTGCTCTTCACCGATATTACGCACTTCAAAGAACTCGATGAAATGAAGTCGGATTTCATTGCGAAGGTCTCGCATGAGTTCCGCACGCCGCTGACCTCGATGACCATGTCGCTCGATATTCTCGGCGATGAGTTGGTCGGCACGATCAACCCCGAGCAGCGTGACATTATCGAGACATCGAAGCACGATGCTCGAAGACTTGCGAAGCTCATCCGCGATCTGCTGATGCTGGCGCGACTGGAAAGCACCAAAGAGGGCGAGGCAGCCGAAGAGATCGACGTTGCCGAGACCATCCGGCAGCTTGTCCGCTCGATACAGCCGCAGTACCGCGAGCGCAAGATTACTCTCACACTCGATGCCTTGCCGGAGGGCCGCTTCGAAATCTCGCGCGAGCATCTGACGAGCATTCTTACGAATCTGTTGTCGAACGCGCTCAAGTATACGCAGCCCAACGGCGACGTGAGTGTTTCTGGCATGTGGGAGGCGACGCCTGGCACGATCGTGCTCACCGTTCGCGATACCGGTATCGGGATCGCGGCGGAGGACCGCGAGCGTATTTTCGAAAAGTTTGTGCAGATCAAACACCGCGATTCGAGCACGCCGGGTTCGGTTGGTTTGGGCCTGGCCATTGTGCGCGAGATTGCAGGACGGTATGGCGGATCGGTCGAAGTTGAGAGCGTGCCCGGGGAAGGGAGCACCTTCACCGTGCGGCTGCGTGTTCGGCGGGCGGAGGAGGCAGTGACAAGCGAGGTGCGAGCATGAAAGGAAGCATTCTGATCGTCGATGACGAGCCGAATATTCTGAAGACGATGACGATCGGACTTCGGGCAGCCGGCTATGAAGTAACGGCCTTCGAAGATGCCGAGCAGGCACTTAAGACGGTCGATCGTGATATTCTCGGCGAGAAGCCGTACGATCTTGCATTCATCGATCTCATGATGTTCCCGATGAACGGAATCGCGCTGATGCAGGAGCTGAAGCGTCGGCAACCCGATCTCACTGTTGCGATCATTACCGCCCACGGCACCGTCGAGACGGCGGTGAGTGCAATGAAGCAAGGCGCCTACGATTATCTGCAGAAACCGTTCGAGCTTCGAGAGCTGACTCAGTTTGCGCAGCGCGTGATGCAGTCGCATCACATTCAGATTGCAAGCCACGCCGATCATGAGATCATCACGCAGAACCCAACCTATCTTGGAGTCTTGCGCATGGCCGAGCGTATCGCGCCCTCGCAGCTTACAGTCCTGATTGAAGGCGAAACCGGGACGGGCAAGGAGTTGGTCGCGGATTTCATTCACGCGCACAGTGATCGGGCTGCGAAGCCACTTGTAAAGGTCAACTGTGCCGCGCTCTCGTCCGAACTCATCGAAAGCGAGTTGTTCGGACACGTGAAAGGGTCCTTCACCGGCGCACTCAAAGACCGGCAGGGAAGGGTCGAAACCGCTGATGGTGGTACGATCTTCTTGGACGAAGTAGGCGAAATGCCGGTCGCCATGCAGGCGAAGCTGCTTCGCTTTCTTCAAAGCCGTGAGTACCAGCGGGTCGGTGAGAATGAGATGCGACACGCCGATGTCCGAATCATTGCCGCCACGAATCGAAACTTGGAGGAGTCGATCGATCGCGGTGTCATCCGCGAAGATCTCTTCTACCGTTTGAGTGGTGTACGGTTGCTGATTCCGCCGCTTCGATTGCGCAAGGAAGACATCATCCCGCTGGCCGAGCGATTCCTTGCGGACGCAGCGAGAGGGGCCGGGGCCGAGCATCTGACTTCGCCGATATTGCTCGCTGACGCCGTGCAAAGCGCGCTGCTCGATTACGATTGGCGCGGCAACGTGCGCGAGTTGGAGCATACCATGCTGCGCGCTGCAATCCTCGCTGGGCCACGTGGATCGATCGAACTTGTGGACTTGCCGGATCATATTGCACAGCGTGGCACGGCCGATGGCCAGACTTCCACGGATGTCTACACTTCCACTGGGACTGAAAGTCTGAAGTCCCTCGAAGATATCGAGCGCGACCACATTGCTCGCGTCATCGCGAGGACATCGAGCCTCGAGGAAGCCGCCCGCGTGCTCAAGATCGACAGTGCCACTCTCTGGAGAAAGCGAAAAAGGTATTCGCTCTAATTCTTGCATGTGTGCGGAGCGTACCACGCAAACAGCGTGTTGTGAGCCCCGATGCGCTTTTTTCTCTTTGTAGGATTGCTCCTCGCCACCCTCAGCGGAGTCGCGAGGGATGCGAACGCGCAGTCCAGCGGAGGCTCGCAGGACTCTGCCTCGACCGGGGTGCTGAGGCCGCGTTGGGGCTCGTATCTGATTCAGACATTCCCCTCGCCGGCCAAAACTGGCGATCAGATCGCCGTACAGTTTTACAACCATCGTGATGAAACCCTGACCTGCCGCGTGTTCGACATGGCTAACCGATTCATGCTCGATTTGCAACCTAAGCAGTTGACACCGCACGGGCTCCACACGTTTCTCATTCCCGCCAACAGCCTCTCGACCGGAGTATACTTCATCCGGCTGACGACATTCACCGAGTCCGGCGCGGAGAATGTCGTCGATAACTCTCGCTTTGTCATCGCCCGTTAACCGTGCAGATTAGTCGCAGATTTCTCCTCGCCGCGCTGCTTTCCTGCTCTCTGGCGGGCGCTCTCTATGCGCAGGCGGATAAGCGGGTTGTCGTCGGCGATAATCGGGGAAAAGAATTTTGGGTAGCGTTTCCGAAGAACGCCGTGTTCGAGCAAGGCACCCAGATCGACCTTGAACTCTTCATCACGAGCGACTTTGCAACGGATGTCACGGTTTCGATACCCGGTCTTGGCAAGCGCTACTCGATTCATCTCAACCCATCCGAGGTTAAGCATGTAGATATTGACAGCGTCGTACAAATCCTCGAAAGCGAGCGCGTGCAGGACTTGGGTGTTCACATCGAAGCAGACAATCCGATCGCTGTCTTTGGTCTCTCCCATCGGAAGGCGAGTACCGATACTTACGTGGCGCTTCCCGTTAGCGTCTTGGGCACGACCTACCGATCGGTTGGCTACCATGCACTTGCAAATACTGGTGGGATCGGCTTCGCCACCGAGTTTGCCATCGTGGGCACGCAAGGCCACACGATCGTGACCTTGAGCTTGACGGGCGACACGCGTGGCGGCCGCAAGATGGGTGATACCTATTCAATCGAGTTGAATACCGGCCAGACATACATGGTCCATGGCAATACAGAACTGGGGAAGCACAGCGATCTGACCGGAACACTCGTCACGGCCACGAAGCCGATCAGCTTTTTTGTAGGTCATAGCTGCGCGCAGATCCCGCCCGACGCGCAATTCTGCGACCAACTCCTCGAAATGGAGCCGCCGATTCCAAGTTGGGGACGGCAGTTCTATGTCGGTAAGTTTGAAAGCAAGATGGAGTATGTGATTCGCGTCGTTGCAAGCGAGGATAACACGCAGGTCTTCCTCGATAATAAACTCGTCTCCAAACTTCAGGCCGGACAGTATTACGAGAACAACCACTTGCGTGAAAATTCCTTCGTGACCGCCAATGCGCCGGTGCTCGTTGCGGAGTATGCACAAAGTTCGAATGCCGATTCGATCAAAGTCGGCGATCCCTTCATGCTCCTTGTGGCTCCTACCGAACAGTATCTAAACTACTACCGCTTTGCCACTCCGATCCAAGGCCAATGGCACCACTACATTAATCTCGTAGTCCCGCTTGATGCCGAAGGATCGTTGCGGCTCGATGGGAAGCCCGTGCCTCTGCGCTACTTCAAAACAATCGGCATTTCCCGCTATGGCATTGCACAGTTGGAGATCGACTACGGCGCGCACACCGTCGCGTGCGATAAGCCGTTTGGCCTCTACTCGTATGGGTTCGGAGTCCTCAGCGAGAACTTCGACTCCTACGGTAACTGCGGCGGGCAGCTTGTCGAAACGGTGCCGATCATGGCCGACACCATGCGCCCCGCGCTCGATCTGATCTCCGACGATGCCGCGCTTTCGCTGCAGCTTATCGCACGCGATGACCGCCTCTTCGATGGTGGACTTGCAAAGATCACCGCGATCGACAGCGACAACTTCCGCTCGCCCATCGAAATACCAAAGTTCGATCCCGGCGCTCCGGAAGTGCCGCTCACGTTTCGCGTCTATGACACTGGCTCTTGCGGCTTCATGAGCCTCCGTTTGGCCGATGTCGCCGGCAACGTCTCCTACTGGGTCATCTGCCGGACCAAGGATGGCGCCCGCTGGTTCTACACACTCCGTGAAGGCCGCGAGAACATCTGCCCGAGCTGCCGCTCCTGGACCGCGCAGTTCATCACGACGCCCGCCTTCACGCTCTCGGATGTCTCCTTTGCCACGCCTTCCTACCTCACCGGCCCGGCCACGTTCGACAAGTTCAGCACGCGCCTCAGCGGGGGATTCGAAGGGCTCTACATCTACCCAATTGACAAAGAACTCCAGCTTGCTGGCGGCATCGGGTTCGCGAATTTCACTGGTGCGGCCGTCGGATCGCACTCCACGTTTGTCACCGATTCGATTCTCTACGGCGATACGGCCGGTTCCAGAAAATCCAAACTCATCGAGGAATTCGCCACCGAAGCTTCGCTCAGCTACATCACGCTCAACGGTGGCATGTACTACTACATGATCCCCGAGCAGCTCTATCTCTACGCCGGACTCGCCGCCGGATTCCTGATCTCCGGCACCTACGTCGAGACGAGCCACATCGCGTTTCCCGCCACGCTCGTCGATTCCACCGGACGCAGCACTGGCTCGCAGGACCGCACGGTCACCACCGGCGCGCTGCCGCATCCGACGACCTTCCACATCGCGCTCGAACTCTCGCCCGGACTCCAGTTCAAGCTCAGCCAGAACATCGCGCTCCTGGCCGGAGCATACATGAACCTCCCCTTCTTCAACGCCGTCCAAGATCTCGACTGGCACCTCACCACCTTCGGCGCTCGCATCGGTCTCCAGTACCGGCATTAGCTGCCCCGAAGACAGCCGCATTTCCTAAGCACAGGCTTCCTGTGCCCATCCAATGCTGTTGGAAAGAAATGACACATCAACTATTTCATTTGGGCATAGAATTCATTCTTCTCATTCCGCCAGAAAGAAATGCCGAAATATTTCCGTTTCGAATTTATGTTCAGAGTTCATGAACGCCCAAAACCGCGTTCCCGAAATTTCAGAATTTTCTGAAATTTCTCAGGCGCAGTGATTCATCAGCTTGACTGGAGCGGGTGTCACACAAGTCGGCGACGGCAAAGTGCCGAAGGCACGGAGTACCCGCAGCCCAGGGTGAAGCGAGCCGCACCCATGGTGCGGCGAAGCGGAACCCTGGGTCACAGTCACGTTTGAATCCAATAGCCCTGAAAGGGCGGTGTCAATCCACACCGTCCTCGTGCCACAAATATTTTGGATCGTATTCAACCCCGGCGGCCTTCAGCATCTCCTCGAATTCCTCCTGAAATGTCTTGTGGTGATGATGTTCCTCTTGACGCTCGATATAACCCACGACGTTGGGAATGTGGCTCGCGCTGACACTAAACACGCCGTAACCCGATTACCAACCAAATTGCTTTCCAGTCTTCTTCCGAAGCCATGCGGATGATTTCGACTTGATCTGCCGCAATACAGTCGCGACGGATGATTCGCGTCCGAGATCAATCAGAAGGTGGACGTGATCGGACATTCCTCCTTCCGCAATCAGGCGAGCCTTGCATTCGTGAAGGATCGGTGTGATATATCGTGCGAATTCGGCGTGAAGCTCTTTCGTCAGCAGATTCTCGCGGTGCTTCGTGCTGAAGATGATGTGGAGGTAAACCGGGCCATAGGATTGTGCCATCGCCGTTAACAACGCCCTTTTAGGGCTTGAAATTCTCTTTGCTAATCCGTAACCCAGGGTTCCGCTTCGCTTCACCCTGGGCTGCGAGGTTAGCACCTATTGTGCGCCCGTCGCTTCGCGACTCCGTGTGCTCTCAGTGCCGAAGGCACGCAGTACTCGCAGCCTGGGGTGGAGCGGAGCGGAACCCCAGGATAGCGATTCGAAAAACAAATTATTAGCCCTGAAAGGGCGATGTACTCCGCCCTTTCAGGGCTATGGAATTCTAACGCAACGCCAACCCAGCATTCCGCTTCGCTCCATGCTGGGCTGCGGATACTCCGTCGCTCCGCGACTAAGCAAATTGTCGTGACCGGATTTCCCGCGCCCCCGCACACCGGCCCCTCATCTCGCGTATGGTTTTGCCTGCACGCCGCCCCACTAATCGAGGCAGACCGGGGGGCACGATAGGGCGTCTGGCAATAAGCTTCAGAGGTTCCGCTCGAGCGCGCAGAAGCTAAAAGTCTGCTGTATATCAGCGGGAGTGGTATGGTCTTCCGTGATGCAGCCCGACTTGTGGAAGCCCTCGATGAATTGTGCCTCTAATGCTGCTATGGAATACGGACGGACATCGAGGCCGCTAAGTTTTGTCGGGCCACCATCGGAGATGGTCGCGATCGCAAGGTAACGAGTGGCCCATCGCGTCACGAGCGCCATATATTTCTCGATATCCTTGGGAGCAGTCAGGAAATGAAATGTCGCGCGATCATGCCAAATCTCATAAGGTCGGCTGGGCTGAAAGTCGAGGATGTCGGATACGATCCACGTCACCCGGTCTGCGATCACACCAAGCCGCTCGCGTGCCAGATCCAGAGCTGTTTCGGAGATGTCGAGCACGGTGATATCCTCGTATCCCTCTTCCAACAAATGATCGACAAGCCGGCTGCCGCCGCCGCCGACATCGATGATGCTCGATGACCTCGGCAGATGAAAATGGTGAATGAAATCGAGGGACCGCATCGGGTACTCCTCCGTCCATGTCATTTCGCGCGGCCGCTTGGTCGCGTACACCCGCTCCCAATATTCCTTCTGTGTTTCCATCGCCTGATGCGAACAGATGATTGCGCCCGGTTATCCCCCGGCCCGCCAGGATCTCGCCGAAGGTGTAGCGCACGCTTCAGCTTGCGCATTCAGACATGTCACCGACTGAAGGAACATTTTATGAGAAGAGAGGGTAAGAGATAGCATGCCAACCATTTCAATTAAGGACGAAGCAAAGAGACTGGTCGATGCGCTGCCGGAGAACTCGACCTGGAGCGATCTGATGTATGAGATTTACGTGCGCCGTGAGATTGAAGCCGGCGTTGCAGATCTCGATCAAGGCCGCTTCAAATCCCATGACGACGTAAAGCAGCTCTTTGGCCGCAACAGATGACCATCATTTGGTCCGAGAGGTCCATCGACCGGCTGCGCGGGATTCACGATTTTATTGCCGAAGAATCTCGCGAAGGTGCCGCCGCCGTGATTCAACGCATTTTTGAGTCTGTCGAGCGATTGCGGATGTTTCCGAAATCCGGAAGAATCGTGCCCGAGTACGAACTGATCGACGTGCGGGAAGTCGTCGTTGCACCCTATCGAGTCCTCTATCGCGAAGAAGGCGACCGAATTGAGATCGTCAATGTGCTGCACTTGCGGCAGCAGCTTTAGGCCCGGACAATTCTGGAACGTTCGTGGCCGTGTTTCCCGGCACCCGCACACCGGCCGCTCGGGCCGCTTGGGGTTTTGGTTGCACGCTATGCCAAGAGGGAGTTCATTCTTCGGGAGCATTGCTCCCAAGGAAATCTCGCAGGATACCTGCTCTCGTCGCATCCTCAGATTCGATTAGCGCTGGGACCTTCTTAAGCAAATCCAGAGAGCCGGCAGATTTTGCAATCGCAATTATGTCTTGATACTGATGAACTTTCCGCTTAATTGTTGTGGATGGCACTCCGGGTGTGACACCCATCGCCCTTTGTTCATACTCGCATGACTCGAGTACTCTCAATGCCTTATCCTTTGAAAGGAGTGCTTCTCCTAACCATGATGCAAAACCATTTCCGGAACCCCAACCTTGCCACTTATATAACAAAGTAATTAGATTAGGATTATTCATCAAGGCGTCAGAATGGCTCGCAGTTTCTATATAATGTAGTGCGGCCTCTCTGAGATCGAGGATCAACTTCTTCTTTTCGTCTTCTTCCATATCTCGTCCCGCAGGGTCGATAAAGAAGTCTGAACGATCGTCTGTAATTCGAAGGATTAGAAGCACTGGAATAGATAGCCCCTCTTCTGACTTCAGAGCCTCTTGAAATATATGTACGCGATCTATGATCGAGCGTTTCTTGAGAAGCCTCATTGCGACTGCGACAATAGAATCTTCAGGATCCATCGAAAAAGCACCGCCACGGCGATTTGGCAAATCGCCTTCGATTTGGAAAAGTGATCGCAAGAATTCTGAAGGAGATAACTCCGCCAAATCCTCTGAGTAGGCGAAGAGATGATCCATTAGGGCGTTCAATCGTCCACCAGCAATGATTTCATGATAAATTGCCGATAGCTTCTTGCTCTGATCTCGAGATGCCATCAATGCTGCCTGCTCGGCGGGAAGAATCTGTCCTTCTGGCACGAGCAAAGTAAAGTACCTGTCGAACATATCAGGATGAGCAACGCGAAATGACCGGTAGAACTCGACTAACTTATCTTGCCCGATGATTTGCCCTTGTTGAGGGAACAGAATTTTCAAAAGCGAGCCAATCACCTCTTTGTTCGGCTCCGACGAGAGATCGGTTAGTTTGTCGATGATCGTCTTCTTGCCATCCATTAGTCCTTTGAAGTCGCGACTCGGACCACCCATGATCTCGCGTTTCATCACTTGAATGGAAGCGTGAACTGCGGGCTCAAAGTGCTTGATAATTTCGAGCACGAGCAGGTCAGTGCGATTGACGCTGAATTGCTCGTCGGTCCTGAATTGAGAAAGAGACAGTTTGAAAGAATTAAGGAAGCGATAAACGTCTCTCAGCGTGCGGAAGGGGCGTAATGCACCAGCGTATGACAATTGGCCCCATCTCTCAGCCTCAGCCTGAGTGTCAATTGTAGGCCCTATTAACTCATTGAGGCGATTCGTGAGAATCTCTCGCACTTTGTGAACATCAGGTGGCGGAACGCGGAAACGGACTTGAACGATCTTATCAAGATAATCTAGTCCGTGGTCTTTCGTATTAGGGAGCGCCGACTCGATTGACTTCGCTAACAACATTTCATCATAAGGAAGAATGTAAATTAGATTCGGCAGGTCTCCGGTACCCTTCAATAATTGGAGAACAAGTTTGACTTCTTCAGGCACAAGCCTGTCCAGATCATCGATGATTACGACGATCGTTTTGTCGGAGCGTTCTAGATCAGCTTGTAGCTCCTTTTTAACTTGTTCAAGATTCTCGCGCCTGATTGCTGCCTGCTTCTTCCGAAACTCAGCCATCTTTTCAACAACCTTCGAGATTAGATTAAACTTGGAAGCAACGTAGGATAGTCCTGCGATTAGAATTGATGCTATTACGCTCGTTGCATTTCCGAAAGTATTGGAAAGCCACGATGTGAGAAACGCTCCAGACCCAACCAGGAGTGCAACAAAAATTGGAATAGAAGCATCGATGACCTGCATTCTGGAAGCAAGTAATTCCAACCTTGCAACATTCTTCCTTGCATTTTCGCGTGATGATGAATTGCGAACCGCATTCTTAATTATTGCGAAGAAATCATCGTGAATCGCATCTCGTGAAGTGAGACTCCAAACGGGAAAGTGCATCACCTCAACATTCGTGTGTTCTGATTCGAAGTATCTGAGAATGAGGTTGACCAGAGAAGTTTTTCCCTCGCCCCATTTTCCCGTGAGACCGACTACGAGGCTTCCGTCTTTCGGTCTATTGGCAAGTGCCTTCGAGAGTGATCGTGCAAATTCGCTCCGGCCTAATTCATCTTGTACGATTTGCTCAATCGGCAAATCGTTATGGAAATACGGGGACGGCTCTTCGGCCTCCCGTTCCATTGTTGTGTCACCCGCTTCATGCTTCATGTGGTAATCACTCTCCTTCTTTTGTCGAGCGGGCTGCGGAGGATTCGGTGCCCCTTGTTCATACCGCAATTTACGAAGAAACCGGCGCGGGGAGTCCGAACTGGGATTATTGGGATGTGAGGAATGAACTGGGATGGGTGGGATGCCGGGGATGATGGGATGGGGAATGGGATGTATCGCTCCCATCCCGGCGATCACTATCTTCTCGGCAATCCCGGCTCATCCTCTGCATCCCACTCATCCCCGGCATCCCATCCATCCCAGTTCATCCCATTCATCCCAGTTCGGTTTTGCGCTTGCGATTCGTCAAACGATGGAATTGCAGTTTGGGCGCTCCGAAATTGATCAGCAGACCTGTCGTAAGATTGTATGCTTCGAGGTAGTTCATTGCTTGCGCCAGGTGGACGTCTTCGAGTTGCGTGCGCGCCTTGAGCTCGACCGCAATTTCGCCCACCAAAAAGTCCACTCGCCGCTCGCCGATAAACTGACCCTTGTAGTGGATCGGCATGTTGAACTCGCGCTGGAATTCCAATCCTGCCGCAGCAAGCTCGATCCCAAACGCACGCTGATAGATCAACTCCTGAAATCCGCAGCCAAGCTCCGTGTGGACGCGCATGGCACATCCAATGATATCGTAGGTCAGCTTTTCGTCATCGAAGTGCTTGTCCATGGGCGCTTTGTCTGAACCCGCTAAGGCGCGCGCAACGGCGGGTTGGGGTGGATGAGATTAGGAGGATGAGTGGGAGTTCCACATCGGCATCCCAAACATCAATTTCATCCCAAGAATCCCAGTTCATGCGTCACAATTTACGAAGAAACCGGCGCGGGGAGGCCGAACTGGGATGAATGGGATGTAGGGGATGGGTGGGATGCACTCCGCTGCTGCATCGGACTACCCAGCGCAGCCTCTCCGAGGCGGGGGACGTGCGCGGTACGTCCCTACGGGTGACACGGCTTTGTTTCGCGGTGACTGTTGGCGGGATTCCGAGTTCTGACTGTTGATGTAAGAAGTTTACGATTGCGTTGTGAAACGAGTATAAATACCCCCAAAGTGCGCGTGCAATGAGGTAGCGCCTGCGAGGCACGGTTCTTCCCTGTAATGGAAGCAACTGTTCAACACTCTGCCATGATGACGCTCCGATCTATGAGGCAGATGGGGGTCTTTCTCGCCCTCTTTCTCTTAGCTACGACGCCCGCACTATGGGCGCAGGAGAGACTTATACATGTCGTGAGCTATCAGGGTGTTCTCTCGATCGGTCCGGCCGGTTCCTCCCGGGTCGTGCTCAATGGAAAATACAATCTGACGTTCCACCTCTACACCGACAGCCTCGGAGTGAAGAGCATTTGGTCGGCAACCTACAACACGTCCGTCGAGTCAGGGGTGTTTTCAGTGTTGCTTGGTACCGGCAACAAGCCACTTCCCACATCGCAGGAGATGGATAGTCCGCTCTGGATCGGAGTTCAGGTCGAGGATGGTCAGGAGATGCGACCGTTGGCGCAACTCACAGCGGCTCCGTTCGCACTCAACGTGGTCGATGGAGCCATCACCAAGAACAAGATCGCGCGAGCCGCCGTCACTCCGGACAAGGTATCCTTCAACTACGTCGAAGAGCTGTCTATCAATGGAACGCCTGTTCCGGGCCAGGCAAAAAAAATCAATCTGCAATCTGGCAACGGTGTCGATCTCACTTACAATGGTGACTCGAGTACGGTCTTCTTCGCAACATCCACGGGCATCTGGACGCCGGAGCCACTTATGTCGAGCGTGAACAACTACACTCTGAATATCACAGCCCGGTACATCCGACTCATGAATATTAGTGGCGCTTCCATCAACCTCACCGGGCTCGATCATACCGGCATCCAGAATGGGCGCGTGATCTTGCTCGCGAATATTGGCGCGAATCCGATTGTGCTCAAGCACCGCTCCACGATGTCGGCGACTGAGAACCAGTTCATTGTGCCGGGCGGAACAGATGTGATCCTGGCGGCCAATGGAACCGCGACGTTGCAATACGATCAGTGGCTTCAGGGCTGGGTCCTGGATGCGACCAACTAAAATTTTTCTCTTATGTAACTCTTAACTCATACGACGATGAAAACAAAACAACTACTCATGACCGCAGTCGTTATCCTCGCATTAGCGATGACGGCAACGGCAGCACATTCCCAGGCCTTCAAAGGCATCTTCGGGACGAAATTGGTTTTAACGGGAGACACAACCGATCCAATCAATACCCTCACACTCATTGCTGGAGCCAATGCCTCCCCGTTGGTCTGGCATCTTCCCGCGACGAACGGCTCGTCGGGATATGTCCTGCAGACCGACGGAAGCGGTAACCTCACGTGGCAAAGCCCGGGGAGCATTAGCATCACGTTTGCCGGAGACGTGACCGGAGGCATTTCGTCGACGGTCGTCGAAAGAATCCGGGGCGCGTTACTTGGGACTACGACCGCAACAGCGGGGAATCTGCTGATCGCGGATGGATCGCAATGGAACACCACCCCATTGAGCGGAGATGCTACAATTTCCAGCGGTGGCGTATTGACCCTTGGGAATTCCTCGACGATTCGCGGCCATCTCGGGCTTGGCTCGATCGCGACCCAAAGCGCGAGCAACGTTTCGATCACGGGTGGCTCGATCACAGGGACGTCGATCTCTGGCAGTACCGGTTCATTTACCGATCTGTCGGCGAGTGGCACGGTCACGCTTCCCGCAGGCTCCGTCGGACCGACGGCACTGGCGCTGACCGATGGGCACATTTTGGTGGGCAACAGCAGCGGCCATGCCGCCGATGTTGCCATGGGCGGAGATGCCTCGATCCTCAACACTGGAGCGGTCTCCGTTAATGCCGTTCATGTGGCTGCCGGACCATCGATCGCAACCGCGATCAACAACAGCGGGTCGAATGCGATTAACGGCGAGAACGTCAAGCACGATGCAACCCTTGCCGTTGATGGATCCCATCAACTTGGGATTAATCTCGCAAACAATAACACCTGGACAGGAAGGCAGACGATGGGTGCGGTGGCTTTCACGCCAGCTTCAAATTTCCCGCTCTCAGCAGGGGTAAACAATGACATTGACGTGAGTTCCTCGCACACGGTTATCCGGCTCACCGCGGGGTCCGGGGCGGCGCGAGTGACCAGCGTCAATAACCCTGTTGCCGGCAGAATGCTGGTCATTGTCAATGCCGACGCCACGAACGTCGTTACCATTGTGGATGAAGCTGCGACGGGGACAGCGGCGAACCGGTTCCATACCTCAGTTGGCAACATTATTCTGATGCCAGCGGCATCAGCGAGCTTCATCTATGACGGGACAATGCAGCGCTGGTGCTCCATGGCAAACAATTGAACACCGCAAATGCTCAACGCGATGTGTTGAAAACAATCGGCGTACGATTTAAGAACTGCGGCAATGGATTCCGGAGCGACAATCCGGAATCCTTCGCCGAAGGTACACGCTGGTTTCATAATGCTCAATTGTTCACGATTGTGAAACGGTTTTTTCATATTTTTGCGACGATTCTGATCATCCTCGCGCAGGGCGGTGATCTCTTCGCGCAGGCCTATGCCGAGCGGTACGGTTCGAAGCTCATCCTCGGAGGGAATGCTGCCGGCATTACTCCCTTGACGATTCTGGCGCCGGCTTCGGGTTTGAGCAGCTACTCGCTAACGTTGCCAGTTCTCGTTGGCGCGGCAGGGCAAACGCTGATCACCCTTGACGCGAACGGCAACCTT
>JADGPZ010000059.1 GCA_017882165.1 Candidatus Kapaibacterium sp. | reverse complement strand
CGCCGGGAAGGAGGCCCGCATGATGGGTCATGCCCCGGCACACATGACAGATACATGTGTGCGGTCAAGCCCGCCGCGGCGGGCTTGACCGACCCGCCGCCGTGGACTTGTCCCGCACAACCCCTACTCCACAATCATCCCCACCCGCTCGGCGTGGCCATTCATCCGCACGATGCACTCGTACATCCCCGCCGGCAAACCAGAGGGCTTCTGCCATACAAAAGAGCGCTCGCCTGCATCCACCGCACCCGCAAACACCCGCGCGACTTCAATGCCCAACAGATTCACGACCGTGATCTCCGCAAAGCCCGCAGCGGGGGAGGAGAGGGTGATGGTCGTGGTGGAGGTGAGTGGGTTGGGGTAGGCTTGAATTTCACTTGAAATTGGCTGAGGAACATAGACCGCAAGAAAGCCTCCCGCCAGCACAATAGCCGTGTCAAGCACTTCGTCAGTACCAGAACGAATACCTGCAAGTGTTGGATGCACAATAACATTCGGAATTATACCGATGCGCTGAGTCTGCCTGCCATCGGAGAAAGAAACTCCGTAACTCGTATAATACATGGAAATGTTGGTCGGATAGCTCGTGTAATCTATATTACCATCGGTACCTGCCGTTTGGGATCCGATTATAAGCGCTCGTGGAGCATGGGAAAAGGCCATTGCGAAAAACTCGGCTCTAGATTGTGTGACTTCATCTACTAATAGAATGACCCTCCCCTTGTAACAATTCGGATTCTCCGACGAGGGACCGCAATTCGTTACGGTTATTTGTCCGGTGCCGGGGTAGTATGGGTCGGGAATGAACCACCTCGCAAATGGCACCGAGTTCGGCATTAGCGAATCACATAATTGATAGATGAGAAAATTCTGCGGGTAATTTCTCATATCGAAGATGATTGCTGGGGCGTCCTTTAGCGCGGGAAATATTTGTTCTACATCAGAAGAATCAAGAAGCCCCATATTGACAAAGCCGATATTCCCTGGGAGAATCTTCCAATGGCTCCCATCGCCTTGCCAGTAATTCATGGAATCGCCGACTTCCCCTTGGTAGGAAGTGCGCTTGACGGCTACGGTCCTGGGACCAGAACCGTCATTGACTACAACGGTCTGAGCAAGCGAGCTTTGCCCTTGCAGTAGGGACAATGAAATGTTACGATTAATGACCGCCGCGTTGCCGCCCGGCGTATATTTTATTAAGCTATCCCGGATTCTCTGGGTGGGTACACCATTAATACTGACGACTACATCCCCTGGTCTTACTCCTGTTACTCCATTGAAAACCTTCGTGATCACGGTCTGGCTATCGATGTAACTAAAGATCATTGGGAAATAATGATAGCCGAAGTGGGAGCTTAAAGTGTCGCTATAGGCCACTGCATGGGCGTCTTGTAGTTTTGCTTGAATTTCCATAAGTGCAAGGTGAAACGCAGTCGTTGTCTCTGCTCCGCGAGCGAGCGGAATCATTTCCATCAACGTCGAATCCCAACTCGAATCGAGAAGTGTTTTGTAGGGGTAGAAATAATTATAGAGGTTCCATACGCGGAAGAGGGTCAACAACCGATATGGTTCGGTGATAGCGATCGAAGTCGAATAACTATTTTCATTTATTGAATACGGCGGGACGTAGTTTGGATTGAATTGATAATAACAACTTTGTACCGGACGAAAGTTAGCACGAATGCTGTCTAACAACGCTTGAATTTCCGGAGACAATGTTGCATCACGTTGCCATGCTAAATCCAGATTGATCCTTTGATCTGCAGTCAAGGATGGATCTGGTGTCGTGGCGGCCGGCATTGGACCAGCATAAGCGAACAGCTTTAGTAGAGACCGGTTGAAGGCAGAATCGGTGGTATCGCTTTCAACTTCGGGGATGATCGCAATGAGGATGCTATCGAGGTTCTTGTTGCATCCATTCACGGCAGGATGGAAGTACTTGAGGTAGCCCCACACTTTTGCAGTATAATAGAGACGTCCTATTATGTCGCTCGAAGTAATCTGGCAATAGGCATTCCCGGTCATCAAAAGAAGAACGCAAAACAACGGCACGAAAAGGATTTTCGGTAAAATCTTTCGCGCACCCGAATGATGTATGATCCCATGTTTCATAACTAAATCTCCATTGGAATGGATAAAAGGTATTTTATACGAAAGACATTGGGCATTCCCTTTTTTGTCGCCTTATGGCTGGATTCGGGAGTCAACTCAGAAAGTGGATTCTCGTGCAAGGTAACAAGCGTTGCGGTGGTCGGCACCCACTGCCCGCGCGCGCTGGGAGCCGCCGTGAGCGCGAGGAGCGTGAAGACCGCGAGACGTGTGAACGAGTGCTTCATAAGCGGCGTAAATATACGACAATCCGGCCCGCGTTGCGCTAAAACGGGTGGGACGGAAAGGGCAGGGCGGATGTTATAGAAGCATGGCAACGAAAGTACAATCGCGAACGCGAACCAAATCGACTCGTAAAGCATCTGCAAAGAAGTCTGTCATGAGGCCTCCTGCTGGGATGCCAACATCGTCGGCACGAGACCTTTTTCTCTGGATTGCGGAACGAGCCGAGCAGATTCCGGTAGAGGAACGCGCGAAATTCCCCACCGATGGTGCGATGAATGTCGATCACTATTTATACGGTGCTCCGAAGGTAACGGACTGAACCGATGGCCGAGATTTTTGCTGACACAGGACATTGGATTGCACTTCAAATTCCTGAAGATACGCTCCATGACACCGCGCTGAGTTTGGCCGAAACCATTCCCCTTGGAAGCCGGATCGTAACCTCAGAGCTTGTCCTTGTCGAGTTTCTCAATTATGTCAGTGGACGCAAACCAATTGAACGACTTGAATCGGCAAAAACGTGGATTGGCCTTCATTCAAATCCGCTTATAACGATTGTCCCTGCATCGGACGCACTCCTCCAACGGGCAACAGCGAAGTTTTTGAAGTACAAAGACAAGGAATGGAGTCTGACCGATTGCGCGTCCTTCATCATCATGGGTGAGCGAAAGATTCATGATGCTCTAACGTACGATAAACATTTCGAGCAAGCCGGATTTCGCGCGTTACTCCGGAAATAATCAACCATCCCTGTTGTTAGCCGCCTCATGAAGATCAAGCTCCTCGATATTTGTCATGCGCGATCAGGCGATAAGGGCGACGCGGCGAACGTGGGTCTCATCGCTCGTGAAGAGCGGTACTATCCGCTGATCCGCAAGGTGGTGACTCGTGCGGCGGTGAAAAAGCATTTCAAGGGTATTTGTTTTGGTCCGGTCGAACGGTACGAGTTGCCGAATCTCTGGGCGCTGAATTTCCTGCTCCACAACACGCTCGGCGGTGGCGGCACCGTGAGCCTGAAGCAGGATGCACAAGGCAAGACGCTCGCCGCGGCGCTGCTCCGCATGGAGATCGATGTGCCACCGGCGATGATGCGGGCGCCCAAGGCAGCGGCGAAAACGAAGCCTGCGAAACGGGCCGCGAAGAAGTAGCGCCGTGCTAAAACGCCTCGCGCGTCTCGCGAGTGAGACGCTGCACGAGAATCCGTGGTGGCAATACCGCCGCGACCGGTACACGCATCCCGGTGGCTCCGAGGGCGAGTTCTTCTATGCTCACACGCCGGGTGCTGTCTTCGTGATACCCGAGTTCGATGATGGCCGCGTGCTGATGCTGCGGCAATTCCGCTATCTGAACCAGCGGGAGAGTCTGGAGTTTGTCGGTGGCGGCATGAAGAAAGGTCTCACGCCGGAAGCTGCCGCTCGCGAGGAATTGCTCGAAGAAGCGGGACTTGTCGCCGGAGAATTATTCCCGCTCGGCTGGTTCAATCCGATGAACGGTCTGAGCGACGAGGAGTGTTACGTGTTTCTCGCTACAGGCCTGTATTTTAATGGCGCCCGCCCCGAAGTCAGTGAAGAATTCGAACCAGTGAGCCTCACGCTATCCGAACTCGATCAACTCATCGCGTCCGGCGAAATATGGGATGGTATGACACTCGCGGCCTATAGCCTTTATCGCTTTCGTTGAATTGGTCGTATGAAGTACACACTCGCGTTCTCATTATTGCTTTCCGTTTCCTCGCTCTCGGTGGCGCAGCACGCATCCGCGCAGCAGGCATCTGCGCAGCACTGGACCGAGCCGCAGGACTTCCGCCTGCACTTCCACGAGGGCGATCTCTGGCGCGTGCAGACGACGGAGGTGCTCCGGCTGATGATGCACTTCCCGCAGGTCGATCCGATGGATGCGAAGCCAAGCATTCGGACGACAGAGTATTCGTTCACGTATGCCATCGAGAAGACACTGCCGGATGGCTCGGCGATCGTTGGCGCGACGCTCGACTCGTTCAAGACGCATATTGTATTCGGCGAAGGCAAGCACGTCGAAGAATTCTTCCATTTCAGCTCCGCCATTGAGTGGGACTTAGCGCACACACTTCGGGACATCAAGACGCTCCCGCGCGCGCAGTTCTTAGGACAGACGCTCCACTTCGCGATGCGGCCCGATGGCACGGTCCACGACTTCCGGAATCTTGTTGACTTCCAACAAAACGCAGTGGGGAAGGGCTATGACTACGATATGGTCCACGCCATGCTCTCGCTTGCGGACTCTGTGCGGATGGGACAGCTACTGGAACTTGGCTTTGGTGGACTTGCCGCAGTCGATTTGCAATACCGATCGCCCGCGACGGTGACGGAGATCCCGGTTGGGCGGACGGTTTCGATGAAACCGGACGGGAAGCACTCCGCGAGTGTCACGGTATTGTATACCGATTCCCCAAGGCGCATCGAGTATCTTGAAGGCATTGCGACGCCGATGGGTATCTCGAAATTTCAGGGCGGCGGGCGTGGAGAGATCGTGATGGATGATCGATCATCCAAGAAAGATCAATTCCTGAAGCACTCCTCCTATCGCGATACCGCCAACCTGGTGTTGGCGATCGATATTGATACGGTGCCGGAGGAGATCACGCGTCTTGTCACAACGGATCTGACGCTAATCCCAGTGCTTCGCGCCGGGAAGCACGGGGGACGGATTACGATCAAGGAGATCGAGTCCCACGAAGCGCCGGTGCCAAAGCATGTTGCTTCACCCTCGGAAGATTCGACTTCCGTCATCAAGCCATAACCTCATTAGAAATACTCCTTTTGCAAATTAGACACTGCCTTCTTTACACGTCCTTCGTCATCCTCGCTGCCTGCGGCAAGAAGGAAGCCGCTCCCGGCGCCAAAACCACCATCGACACGACCGAGAAAGCCGAGCCTGTCGCCATTCGGGACACGAACCATCATCTTTACTTCCGGCCACAAGCCGGGAGTGTCCGGCGGTACCACGTCCTCGACCGGATGACGGCGAGCGCGAGCGATGCTCAGCCGAGTGGCCAGACCGTGAAACACAGCGCAACGAGCGAGAACGAGTTCTACCTGACCGAAACGGCCGGAGCAACGCGACCGGACAGCGGCGTCGATCTCACCTTCCGCATAGACTCGATTCGTCTTACAACCTTGCAGGATACGACGCGGACACAGTATTCGAGCACTGATCCGAAAGACCGTGCCAACGAACGGTATCAACAATTCAATATCGTGATCGGAAAGACGGTCGCGGTTCGGACGAACAAGTTCGGCGATCTGGCCGCCATTACCGATGCCGGTAGCATTGCGTCGGCACTGCTGGCAGGCGCACCGGACTCAATCCGATCGAAGCCGCAGATCAAGCAGATGGCGACACAACGCGCAGAAGAGCTAATTAACTCGTATCTGATGCGGGTGCTCGTGCATAGCCCAACACGTGCGCTCATAAAGGACACAACGTGGCGCAATATCTCGGACGTGAATCTTGACGTTGCGCAGGGGCTCTCACTCCCCGTCTCTGTAAGTGCGACCGAAACGGTGCGTGGCCTGGAACGGCGCGGCGATCGGGTGCTCGCGGTACTCGAAGACAACACGACCACGACGCCGAAGAAGCGGGTCTTTGAAGAAGGGCCGACGAAGGCGACGGTCAGCAACTTCATTGCGACTTCCCACAGCGTCGTGCGCATTGACGATGCCACAGGCACGCTGTTCCATCGCGGACTCGAAGAGAAGCGAAGCTTCACATTCGTCGTCGAGAACACGCAGAACCCTGGCGAGAAGCGGACGCTCTCGCAGAACGGTTCGGAAACGCTGACGGCGGAGTTGATTGCCGAAAGCCCCGCACCGAAACCGTAATATCGAGCACGAAAATTTGCCATTGCGTTCGCGCGCGCGGAATTCGTTGAGGCTCCGGGAGGTTCGCATATCTCAGAGATGTGCGCATGATTCGCGAGTGGTTGCGATGCAGCGTACAGTCGTATGTGGACTGTCCGATAAGTAAGTAGAAGTGACCTTACGATTGCCCAGCGGTAGATGATCAAAAGAGACGATCGCAGGGATGATCGATCATCCCTGTCCGGGACTCATCAGAAGAATGTGGACCCTGCGTCCGGTGCTGTGAATAGCGCATCGAGCGGGGAAACGAATGGCCGACCGGTCAAGAAGGTCGTCTTTGACGATTTTCAAATTACGCGTGCCGAACAAACGGCGCAGGTGGAAGAAGAACGCCGCGTATGGCAAGAGCGCGAAGACCGCGCGCAGCGAGAGAAGTCCCCGCTCTATCGCTTGACGGTCCCGCGACTCAAATCGCTGCGCGACGAGATGATCGGCGTGCAGAGCAAGATTCCCTTCTTCCGTCGCCATCGCGAGGCAGACTCCAATGCTCCCGCCAGCCCGTCATCTTCCGAAGAGACGTTTCTTCCACAACAGGACTATGCGCCGGGGAGCGAGCCTTACTTCGCCGATCACGAGCGAGCCGTCGTTCATGTTACTCGCAAAACCGAGCAGACACCACCGGCCGAAGTGATCGGTGAATCGCGCCGGGTTGTTGAGGAGGAAGATGAAACGTGGGTCGCGACGGCCTCCAACGAGTCACGGGAGACCGATTTCGAATTTCGGAGAGCGGATGACCACATCTCCACGTATTCGATCGACGAGATTGAAGAGTCTGGCGATCCCGTTGCAGAAATGCGCCATGAAGAGGTTGTCTTGGAAGAGCCGGAATACTTCGCTGAGCCGCTGTCAGAGGTAATCCATCCAGTTCCAGAGATCGTTTTGCCAGAGGAGCCTCGCCTGGAGCCATCTCTCGAACCTCGCATCGAGCCGGCGATGCAAGCGTATCTCGATTCGCTCCGCGCGTTCGATTCTCAGCCGCGGCGCGCCAGCGATGTGCGCGATCCCAGAAGCGATTTCGTCGTTATTCTTGCCGAGCAACTTGACATTCTTCGCGAACAAGTAGCCGCGACATCGGCCATGTTCTTCTGGGTTAATTCGAAGCGGCAGCATTTGGTGCTCGAAAGCGCCGCGCTCGACGATCAGGCGTACCAGTTCCTCGTCTCCGACAAACGGTTTCCGATCGAGCTTGACGCCGTCAGCCGTGTGGTGACCAAGCGGAAGCCGGAGTTGCATTCCGTGATCTCACGGCAAGCCGAGCGCGATCTCATACCATACTACCGCGATGCCATTGGCATTTCGTCGTTTGCCGGGATGCCGGTATTCTTCGGCGAAGGACTCGTCGCCGTGCTCACCGTGGACTCCGCGACGCCGGAGCATTTCACGCCGGAGACACTTCGGATCCTGACGAGCCACTCGCGTTTGCTTTCCGCGCTGATTCGATCCTATATCGAGAAGTATGACCTGCTGGCCGCCGCGCGAGCACTCGATGCGGCGAGGACATTGAACCAGATGGTCAGCCCGGACCCGTCGGGCCGGATGCTCCGTGAGCGGCGCGGTCCGGACTATGTCCTTCGCGCGCTGACGCAAGCTGCATGCGAGATCATCGACTGGGATTGGGTCGCATCCATCTCGTTCGATGCAGGCCGCCGCATGTGGTCCATTGCGAGCCTGCAATCCAAACACGGCGGGGCCTACGTGCCGCCGATGACGCCGATTTCACTCGAAGAAAGTTTGGTAGGCAAGTGTCTCGCCAGTGGGCAGAGTGTACGACAGGATGCGCTCGGATCCCAGATCATTCGATTCAATGTGGAAGAGGACCGTGCGGGTGCGATGGGACATGCATTCCTCGTCATCCCGATTCGGACGACGACCAGGAATTACGGCGCACTCGCGCTCGAACACTCAGAGCGCGCGCACTACACGGATGCCGATGTCGAGACGCTCGAACATCTTTCGCGAAGTGCGGCGGCGGCGCTCGAGATCATCGCGCTCAGCGAGATCGTCAGCGAGCGCGCGTTGACCGACATGCTGACCGATCTTCTGAACAAGCATGGATTCGTGATGCGCGCGAAGGAAGAGTTGGCGCGAGCAACGCAGTTCGATGAACCGCTGACGCTTGTCATCTTTGAAATTGATGGAGCGGCGGAATTTGCCGCCCGCTTCTCGCAGGAAGATTCGGATACGATCGTGCTTGCGCTTGCGCGGCTTTTGCGGTTTGGCGCTCGGCCGTTCGATGTGATTGCTCGCACGGGCGAGTTCACGCTCGCCGCGTTGCTCATCCGCATGCCAGATGAAGACGCCTATCTCTGGAGCGAGAAGATGCGCAAGATGATCGTGAGCGAAGTGATTGCGATGGGTCGAAGGAGTTTTTCGGTGACGGTTTCGGCGGGAGTCTCGGGTGCCCGTAGGGATGGTGCCGTGGAAGAGTTGATTACCGGTGCGGAACTGGCGCTCGAGCGCGCGCGCGAACTTGGCGGCAATAATGTGATTGTGTATTGATTGAACCGCCGCTATCGGCTGCGGAATTGGGCCTATGAGAGTTCCGGGAATATACGACATTTTTTCGTGAATTCCAAATCCTTGCCGGAACCTACAAAAATGAGTGGCCGTTCATGGTGGCATGTTCGCAAGAGCATTCGCTTAAAAGTGGCTGAATTGACTTCATTTCAAGAGATAATTGGCCTCTTCGGGATCAGCGGCGATATGGGAATTGACCCCGGCCGTGCGCCTGACTTGCAGCATCGAGTAACTCTGGTAACCGTCTAACCATGCGCATTTCGAAGCAATACACGAATCGCGAAAGCCAGTCGCTCGACATGTACCTTCAGGAGATCGGCAAGGTCGATCTTCTGAATTCGAATGACGAGATCCGTCTAGCTAAGTTGATCAAGAACGAGGCCCCGGAGTCGCAGAGCGCCTCGCAACGGGCACTCGAAATCCTGGTCAAGGCGAATCTCCGCTTTGTCGTCTCGGTCGCCAAACAGTACCAGAATCAGGGTCTCTCGCTCGGCGATCTGATCAACGAAGGCAATCTCGGCCTTATCAAAGCGGCCCGGCGTTTCGATGAAACGCGCGGCTTCAAGTTTATCTCGTATGCGGTGTGGTGGATCCGCCAGTCGATCCTGCAAGCGCTGGCCGAGCAATCCCGCATCGTGCGGCTGCCGCTGAACCGGGTTGGCGCGCTGAACAAGATCTCGAAGAAGTTTTCGCAACTGGAACAGGAGTTCGAGCGCGAGCCATCGGCGGCCGAGCTGGCCGAGAAGCTCGACATGACAACGAACGAAGTCGCCGAGACGCTAAAAATCTCGGGCCGACATCTCTCGGTCGATCAGCCGTTCGCGATTGGTGAGGACAACCGGCTACTCGACGTGTTGCAGGACATGGCGCAGACGCCACCCGACTCGGTGCTCATGACCGATTCGCTCAAGCTGGAAGTCTCGCGCGCGCTCACGGCGCTCTCCACGCGCGAGCGAGAAGTGCTCGAATTGTATTTCGGTCTCAACAGTGTTGCTCCGCTGACACTCGAAGAGATCGGCGAGAAATTTGCACTGACCCGCGAGCGCGTCCGGCAAATTAAGGAGAAGGCCATCCGCCGTCTGCGTCACACACCGAAGACCAAGCCGCTGCAGAGCTATCTTGGTTAATTGTCTGAACCATGATTTTATGAGATTTTGAAGATTAAGAAGATTGACTAAAGAATCATCTTCCAAATCTCTAAAATCTCATAAAATCATGGTTCAGACAATTACCAGCAGTTCTTTCAACTCCCGAATCGCATAGTCCGGCTCCAGCACAAGCAATCGCTCGCCACCAAAACCATAAAGCGCGGCGACGGTCTTCGTGCCCGCATTTTTCCCCGCCTGAATGTCGGCCGTGGTATCGCCGACCATAACTGCTTCTTCTGGTTTCACTCCCATCAGGTCGAGTGCCTTGAACAATGGCTCGGGATCCGGTTTGACGCGGAGGACATCTTCCGCAGAGATGATAACATCGAAGTAGTGCGCGATGCCAGTTGCTTCGAGCGAGCGAACCGAAGTTCGTAGCGAGCGGGTCGTAATTGCCGCGATCTTCAGGTGCCGACGTCTCAGCTCTTCGAGGACTTCGATCGTCTGAGGAAAGAGTGAGACGAGGTGGATGTTGGCTAACTGGAAACTACGGTGCGTCTCGGTGAGAATCACCGTATCGAATCCCGGAGCCATCGTTGCATAGACTTCCGGGAGTGGGCCACCCATGAGTTGCGAGATCACCCTGCGATCAAGTGGTGCTATCCCATGCGTTGCGAATGTATGCTCGAACGCGCCGTAGATGAAGTCGAACGTGTCGAGTAGGGTGCCATCGAGATCGAAGAGGATGGCGCGAAGTGAGTCGAGTATCATGCTTTGCAAGTAACGAGTAACGACTGCTAATTGTTATCGTGTGCGCATGGCTGTTCAATTCCAGGATTACTACGAAACGCTTGGCGTCCAGCGCACGGCGACCGAGGACGAGATCAAGAAGGCGTATCGCAAGCTCGCGCGGTTGCATCATCCCGATGTTAACCCGAACGACAAGACCGCCGAGGAGCAGTTCAAGAAGATCGGCGAGGCGTACGAAGTCCTGAGCGATAAGGAGAAGCGGGCGAAGTATGACCGCTTCGGCGAGAACTGGAAGACCGGCCAACAATTCACGCCACCGCCGGAGTGGGGCGGCGCGCCCGGCGGCGGCGGATACACCTTCACCAGCGGCGGTGGTCAGGATTTCTCCGAATTTTTCCAGCAGTTTTTCGGACCCGGAATGGGTTTTGGCTCAGCGACGCAACGTCGGCGCACAGGATTCGCCACGCGCGGCAGCGATGTCGAGGCCGAGTTGCCGGTCACGATCGAAGAAGCGTTTCACGGTACGACAAAACAATTCACCATTCGCCGTAGCGACGGATCGACAAAGACCTATCGCGTCAAGATTCCAGAATACTCTTACGAGTCACGCCAGATCCGTCTGGCCGGGCAAGGCGATGCAGGCACTTCGACTGCCGGCGACCTGCTGCTGACACTCGCGTATCAGAATCATCCGTATTACGACATCCACGGGTTCGATCTATACCGCGAACTCGATCTCGCGCCATGGGAAGCCGTGCTTGGCGCCAAACTGCCAATGGAAACGCTCGATGGCAACGTGCGGCTGACGATCTCGGCAGGCACGCAAAATGGCCTCAAGCTTCGCCTCGCCCAGCGGGGCCTCTACCATCCCGATGGCTCGCGCGGCGATCTCTACGCTGTTGTGAATATTGAGATTCCCGAACAGATCAACGCGAAGGAACGCGAGCTGTGGGAGAAGCTACGCGACTCATCGCAATTCGATCCGAGAGCATAGCTCTCAGCGCCGCACGATGATCCGAAGATTGTAAGTCCAATCTGTCGATCGGAGGCGAATAGTATACATCCCGTCGGGTAGCGCGAGCAGAATCGTCGCGGGAGTTGCGCTCTTCAGTACCAACGATGTCCCGCTGCGTCTCGCACCCAGCATGTCGTAGACTTCAATCGCAACCGATCCCAGATCGAGCGAACTCGTGATGCTAACATCGCCACTCGTTGGGTTGGGACTGACACGAAATTCCGGTGGTTGGCCCGAATGCACGAAGCGCGAGAGCATCGTCCCGCCGCAAGTCAAACTGGTTGTGATTGTGCTGGAGGTCGCCGGTGCCGGACGATATTCGCACGGTCCGGTTTGGATTGTGACAACCATCGAATCAAATACAACTTTCGGAGCAGCCAGCGAATCAGAAAATGCTGTGAACCGCGCGTAGCCAATGAGTTGACCGGACGTTGCTCTCATGTGTAACTTGGATCGGCCGGCCCATTGCTGATTGACGAGATCGAGAGCAAGACCAGTAGTCGAAACAGATCCGAGATAGTCAAGCGATGGATTGTAATGTACGACAAGCTCCACGTCGGCTGGTGTATGGAGGCCATTAATGGTGATCGGTATAGTCACGGTCCCGCCGATCGTATCCGTCGTCTCATCCGAAGTGACGAGCGTGAGCGGCTCTGGATCGGCACCGGTGCCGGAGAGGGCTACTGTATCCGATACCAAATTGTTCATGTGCAGGATCAGCAACGCCGGTTGTGGGCCACTTGCGATGGGCCGGAACGTCACCCCAATTGTATCCGTCGCGGTGCTCGCAGTATAACTTCCCGATCCCGAGCCAATGATCTCCATCTTCGCGATGCTCACAGGCTGACACCCGATGGAGGTGATCCTCACGGATCGCACGAGCGAATCCTCCTTGCAAACATTCACGGTATCGCCGGAGAACAAGGTGTGTGTCGAAAGACTGAACCTGCCATTTGATACGAAATTGGATGCTCCAATGGAATCGCCACCGCTATTAGCAGTACGCCAAATGCTCCCTGACGAATCGAGTACGAAGATAAGATTGTCGCTGATGGGACAAATGCTCCGGCTGTCTGCAGCATTCTTCCATCCGCCATTGGCGAGTGCCGGTGCGCAGCGGGTCCAACTGAGGCCGTAATCGGTCGATCGCATGATCCCATCGCTGACGGTCGGAGCAAAGACGCAATGGGGGCTGACAGCGAGCGAGCCCGAGAAATATTTGGTGGGGTGAGAGAGGACAACGTTCCAGATCTGGCCTGCATCCGAACTGGTGATGACTTTTGAAATGTGGTCTCCCGGACTAAAGTAATTCTCATTCAGAATGTAGAGTCGCTCGGAGTCACACAAATCCGACTCGATCGTCCAGGAGTCCGCGCCTGCGGAAGTTCCGCTGAACAGGCTCATCCAGTTAACGCCGCCATCGGTACTGGAAGAAACATCCCCTTTTACCATGTAGAACGTGCCGTTGCTGGCAATCGTGAAGCAAAGACCAGAGACCGCCCTTGATGTGTCCCAATTCGCACCATCGTCCGTACTGAAGAACAACTGTCGCGCGGCATAGGAACTGGCGACGATGGTACGCGGAGCACTCCGGTAGACCACCCGGTTCCATGAGCCGATCTTTTGCTGCATGATTTTTGAGAAGGACTTTCCCCGGTCACCCGTCCAGTAGATGCTGCCGTCGATGACGCCCGTCGCGACGATTCCCGTATCCTTGTTGAGAAAGGAAATATCGAGGATCAGTTCATTCACACCGAGTTTGAGATTTGCCCGCTTCCAGGTGCGGCCCGTATCCTCGCTATAATAGAGATCGCCCTGTCCCGCCCACACAATACCATCCTTGTATCGCATCGCGCCGCCCCACCCGAACAATGCTCCCGAGACGAGATGCGGTGCGACATCTTGCCATTGGGCGTGCAGCATCCCCTCGTGCAGCGGCGCGAGCACGAGAACAGACGTCAGGAGCGCAACCCACCGAAGCCGTTGTGTCATTATCCTCTCTATAGAAGACTAACCGGATCCTCTGGACAATTATGCCACCGATTGGATCGTGTCCTGCATGACTTCCAGATGGACATCGAACACTTGTTCGAACGCTTTCGCCGTCACCTGCCGCACTTCTGCCATCGGCTGTGGCGCGCCGAGCAACTTCTCGAGGCTCGTCACGCCGCGATCGCTGATGCCGCACGGCACGATGTGCTCGAAGTATCCGAGATCGGTATTGACATTGAACGCGAAGCCGTGCATGGTACACCAGCGGGATGCATGGACACCAATCGCGCAAATCTTTTCTTCGGGATTTGCCTCACCCCCTGCCCCCTCTCCCTGCTGGGAGAGGGGGTTTGGAATCTCTTGTTCCCCCTCTCCCAGCAGGGAGAGGGGGTTAGGGGGTGAGGTCCATACGCCTGTCCTGCCGGCGATACGAAACCCGGTGATGCCGTAGTGCCCAAGCACCACGAGGATCGTCTCTTCGAGCGCGCGAAGATACCAGCCTAAGTCTTCTTTGAAATGCGCGAGATTGAGGATCGGATAGCCGACGAGCTGTCCCGGACCGTGATAGGTCACGTCCCCGCCGCGCTCGATCTCGAATTTCTCGGCGCCGATTGCGCGGAGCTTCTCATCCGACAGCAAGAAGTTCGCCATCGCACCATCGGTGCGCACCGCTCCACGTCCAAACGTATAGACATGCGGGTGCTCGCAGAGAATCAGCGTGTCTTCTACCTCGCCGCTCACGACGCCGCGGAAGATCTCCCGCTGAAGGTCCCAGGCTTTCTGATACGGGGTCAGTCCGAGTTCGATGAGGCGCATGAGCATTCTAACAAGAACTCCCGCTGTTCCATTGACATCGCAGACACCCATAGAGGGGTGTAGCCGAGAACGGCGCTACGCCCATCGTGATTGCCACGTTATTTGTGGCCAACTCCGGCTGGCAGCAAGTGACCGGGAATCTCATTGATAGGCTTATGAGTTGTAAGAAGTGAGTGAAGTGTAATTCACGATTGTGGAGTGGAGCGTACCTAATGAACATGATGTCTAATACCGTTAACAGAATCAGAATAGCGGCAGGGGGCTGGTCTTCCATGGCGAGTCTTTTGCTTTTTGTTGGAATCGCCATCGTGGCCACTTTTGTCACGTCGGCGCATTCCGTAGCGCGGCAGGCCTCGATCCTCGACCCCTCAACGATTGTTTCACCCGGGGTTCTGCTCTTCATTGGCCTGGCCTGGCTCTCGCGCGTCGCGGGGCGGCTGCGTGCGCAGGAGGGGGAGATGTTTTATATCGAGAGCGATCCCGAGACGATGTTCACGCACACCACGGTTGCCGGCAAGTCCTCGCAGCGCAAGCCTTCGACGCTTGTACCGACACCGCATCATCCCGATTGGGACATGGCGGACTCCATCTTTAAGGAGTTTGGGAATTGTAAGTGGATTGCGGAATCGACGGCCTGCACGCACCAGGAGGCGCTCAGCGGCGGGCAGTATACGTTCGAGCGGGAGTTCGACTTGCCCGAAGATCTGAGCGATGTCGCATCGGCGGAACTGCTGGCGATGGTCGATAACTGGGTCACCCCGACGGTCAATGGGAATCAGATGGCACGCAAGGGCGGAAAAATCGATAAATTCGAATGGGACCTGAAGGAATTTCTGAAGCCTGGAGCGAATATCATCTCCTTCGAGGTCGAGAACAATCATGCCGTTGCTTATCTATCGGACGATCCCCGCTGGGCCGAGTGGAATCCCTACGGCCTGAAGTACCTCATCCGGATCAAACATAGAGCCTGACCGGCCTGCGGTCCGCTCAGGTCGCGTGTGGTTTTGGTTGCACGCGAACCCTACATCAGAATTAGAGGCACCCGCCGCGGCGGGCGGAAAGCCCACACCGAGCTACTCGTGGACGAGGCAAAACCCAAACACCGAATCACAACGGCGGGAAGGCGCATCCGTTTTAGAAATCACTGTACCCGTGTGCCGGGAAGCGCTGCTTCCCGGCGGCAATGGCGTCAGCGTACTATGAAGTCTGACGCAAGGCTTACGTTCTTTCCAGTACACATGCACCAATAAATTCCGGCAGGGAGACTAATCACATTCAGATCGACAGAGTGAGTGCCCGCGATTTGTATTTGACCAGTGACCGGATTAGCAACAACACGCCCAAGAATATCGCGGACCACTATGCTCACGACGTCATCAGAGGGAAGGACGTAAGAAATGTTGCATGATGATGTGCAGGGGTTTGGAAATATGTGTAAGTCTTGGGGTATCGTCCCTTCATTCGCGACAGTCTCGAAGAATTCGGAGATCGGTCTTCGCCAAACGCCGGAGTCCGTGCCTGCAAAAATAGTGGAACCGAGGATATTTAGACTATGGACGGATCTGTGAGAGAGCCCTTCATTCGCTCCCGTCCAATCGAGGCCTCCATCCTTCGAAATCAGGACGCCCGAGTCGGTCCCTGCCCAGATACCACTGACGCTGTTGGCAAAGCAGTGCACTGCTTCCTGTTTCAGGTCGGTGTTAGTTGCAACCCAGTTCATTCCACCATCCGTGGATCGAAAGATGCTATCGGAGCCGGTCCCTGCGAAAATACTCAAGCCATCGGTCCCGAATGAGAGGACATCATGCCCGGCGATACCATCACTTGTCCAAATCCAAGTTTTTCCACTATCGGTCGATTGAATGATGCCTGGCGTTTCATCGTAATTCCACGTCGAGAAATCAAGCCGTGACGTACCGGCAAACAGTGAATTTCCGATCAATGCCAGCGATAAAACATCTGTGTCGCGTAAGGCGGTTTTTACCCACGTTGACCCAGAGTCACTGGACCTAAAGATACCGTTCGCAGAACTGCTGATGTAGAGGTTATCCGCTCTGCCTGTGATCGCAGTCGCGAAGCCATTCGCAATTTCACTATTTGTCCATGATTTTCCGCCATCGATTGATCGTGCGAATCCAAAGGCATCACCGGCAAAAAGATTCAAGCCATCCGCAACAAATTCACCAATATCATTATTGAGCAACCCGTTGCTCGATGGGATCCAACTCGCACCATTGTCTGACGAGCGAAAAACACTTTCACCCCAGGTTCCAGCAAAGAGAGTAGTACCGATCGTTGCGAGCGTTGTGACGCCCGTCATCCCAAGTCCCTTGCTTGATGGTGTCCAGCTACCTCCGCTATCAACCGACTTGAAGATGCCATCTTGTAAGCTGCCAGCAAGAACGTTTGGCCCGATGACGGCTAGCGAAAGCGGGTGCGAAATCGCGCCGCTCATCCACTGAAAGCCAAACGCATCTGTAGAAACATAAACACCCTCACCTGTTCCAACCAATATGCGCGTGCCACACCATGTGATCGATTCGGCACTGCTCGCTTGATGGGTGCCCCTCCAAGTGTCTCCATTGTTACTGGAGAGAAACAACCCGTTCCTGGTGCCGACACACAACGCAGTCCCGTTCGCGGCAAAGCAGGTGACGTAAGAACCCTGCAAACCGAGGTTAATCGCAGTCCATGTGCTTCCACTGTCTGTCGATCGAAAGAATCCATAATAATCATCCGTTGCAAAGAAGTCCACGCCGTTCGAGAAGAGAAGCGATATCACTGGGAAGCTCGAGTCGATGTTGGGTTTCAGCCAAGTAATGCCGCAATCGGTTGATCGCACGAGCCCACTATCGCTGAAGACTACAAGATTGTAGCCGATGGCATTGAGCGCCCAGACGTGTCGGCATAACGGGTTGTCAGTGAGTAGAGACCAAGTCGCGCCGGTATCCTTCGAGGCAAAGATGCCATTTCCCGTTGTGACCAAAATGGTAGGTCCGGCGGCACATAAGCCAGTGAGGTACGTCTGAGGGAGACCTCGATTACAACGTGCCCAGCTTGAACCGCTGTCGGTTGAGCGATACACAGTGCTATCGGTGATCGCAAAGACGCTTCTTCCAAATGAAGTAAGGAACCGCGCACGAACACCGCCATAGGGTCCGTTTGTCGGCCGCCATTGAGCGCAAGTGTTACTCGGCTGAATTACGCACAGAAAAGTGATGCAAGCCGAAACCATAATTCCACGCATCATCATAAATCTCCCTACGATGAGGACAAATCAGGGCATGTAAAAGTTACAATTAGAATTTGGATTTAGGAGGAAAGCCAGCCACAGAATCAATTTGGGTATGCTCGACGCACGCTAATTCCGAACACAGAGGCCACCTTGCGGTGGCCGCTTGCTAATGCTTAAATTATCGCCTGGCTTACGAGCACCCGCTCGTGGCGCCGCCCGCCGTGGCGAGCTTGCCAACCGGTGGGGTGCGTCGAATTGGAATTCGACGCTACACGCGGGGGAGTAGGTGTCTAACGTCAGGGATGCAATTTACAAAAAAGATCGGAGAAATCTTGGAAAGCTCTTGCATTCGGGATTTCGGCGATGTAAATTGCAGTGTTAATTATGGGCACCAATTGTCTTATTGCAAGATTCGTCTTACCGTAGCCAGTTCATGAACTCCAAACAAAAATCGAAAATCAAAAAGATTTGCGCTGTCCTACGGAATCATCGAATGCGGATTAGAATCGCCATAGTTCATGAACTTCAAAAGAAAGAAAAAACGCGTGAAGGCTATTCGAGCTTCTTGACGCGGTCCCAGATCGCGTCCAGCTCGGCGAGTGTGAAGCTGGCCATCGGTCGGCCGGAGGACTCGACTTCGGACTCGACCATGCGGAACCGGCGCTCGAATTTCCGGGTGGCTTCGCGCAAGGCGTGCTCGGG
>JADGPZ010000165.1 GCA_017882165.1 Candidatus Kapaibacterium sp. | reverse complement strand
GGTCGTCATGCTCGGCGACAATATCTTTGAAGATTCGCTTCAGGCAATGATGGCCGCATTTATGGCTGACCCCGACCATGCGCACATCCTTCTCAAGGAAGTGCCGGATGCCGAGCGGTTTGGTGTCGCTGAACTCGATGGCAAGCGCGTCGTTTCAATCGCCGAGAAACCAGCGAAGCCGCTATCGAACTTTGCGGTTACCGGTATCTACTGCTATCCGCCGGACGTGTTCGATTTCATCCGGGCGCTGAAGCCGTCGGCGCGCGGCGAGTTCGAAATCACGGACGTGAACAACGTCTATATCCAGCGCGGACGCCTGTCGGCCACGACGCTTCAAGGCTATTGGAGCGATGCCGGAACATTTCCCTCGCTGGCGCGTGCGAACGAACTGGTGCGGCAATCACCACCCAAGTTCTGATGAATCTATTCGTGACCGGCGCGGCGGGCTTTATTGGAGCGAACTTCGCGCATCTCGCCACGGCGAGAGGGCACAACGTGCTTATCTACGATTTGCTCACGTATGCCGGCAACCCCAAGAACATCGAAGGTGTCGGCAGCTTCGTCAAAGGCGATGTTTGCGATGCGGCAACCGTCGCACGAGTGCTGGAGAATGGAGTAGCGAGCGCCGGGGGCGGTGCTCGCCACGCGTTCGATGCCATCATCAATTTCGCCGCCGAGAGCCATGTCGATCGCTCGATTGCATCGGCAATGCCATTCGTCGAGACGAATGTGACGGGTGCCGTGACGATGCTCGAAGTGGGCCGCGCGCATGGAGTCCCGCTCTTCGTGCAGATTTCGACCGATGAAGTCTATGGTTCGATCGAAGGCACGGGGAAGTTTACACTCGCCTCGCCGCTGCGTCCATCGAGCCCATACTCCGCCTCGAAGACCTCCGCCGATCTTCTGCTTCTCTCGTACCATCATACGCATGAGATGGATGTTCGCGTGACCCGCTGCACGAATAACTACGGTCGCTTCCAGCACCCGGAGAAATTCATTCCGACGATCCTGCGTAGCGCGTTGGCCGGTCGTCCGATACCCGTCTATGGTGATGGCCGTCAGGTCCGCGATTGGATTTTTGTTGACGACCATTGCGAAGGAATCTTGAGTGTGCTCGAGCGCGGCCAGCCCGGCGGCATCTATCATTTCGGCGGGCCGGGCATCGAAGGCAATGTCATCGCCCACGATGCGGGAGTTGAGAATATCGAACTGATTCACATTCTGCTGAGAATCCTCGCAGAGAAGGCGGGCCGGAAGCTCTCCGATCTCACAGCGCTCATACAGCATGTAACGGATCGTCCCGGTCACGACCGTCGCTACTCAATCGACTGGGAAGAGTCCCGGCGTACGCTGGGCTGGCAGCCCAAGGTGTCGCTCGAAGATGGATTGCGCCGGACGGTCGATTGGTGGCTGGCCAACCAAGAGTGGTGGTCTGGCGTTTAACTCGCGAATGCAAAAACTCCTTCTTCTTGGCCGTGGTCAGATCGGCTCCGCACTCGCGCAATCGCTGACGGATTTCGAAGTCCACGTCTGGCCGAACGACATCGACGATCTCTCGCGTGAAGCGATTGAGACGATTGGCCCGGACGCGATCATCAACGCCGCCGGCAGGACCGATCTTGCGTGGTGCGAAGCGAACGCGAACGAGACCGTGCGCTCCAACCTTGAAGCGCCGGTGAGACTCTACGAACGAATACTCGCGCACAATCGCGACCGTGCGGACACGATTCGCTTCATTCACTTTTCCAGCGGATGTGTGTGGGACGGGCCATACAACGATCGGGGTGAACCGTTCGGACCCTACGATCCGCCGACGCCCGCCTGCCTCTACTCGTGGACGAAGGCAGCAGCGGACTCAATGCTGCTCTCCATCGATGCCACTCAGGTCGCTGTGTTGCGGCCGCGGCAGGTCTATTCGAGTTCGCCCATGGCGCGCAACACGCTTGTGAAACTTACCAAGTATCCGCGTCTGATCGGCACCCCGAACTCGATGACAAGCATCACCACCATCGAAAAGATGGTGCAGCATACGTTGCTGTCGGAGGAGTGGACCGGTATCTGGAATGTGTATGACCAGGGCGTCGTGACGCCATTTGAAGTTGGCCAGATGCTGGCCCAGGCCGGATTGCGCGATGAGCCACAGCAGCTCACGAAAGCGGAACTCGATCAATTTCATCGTCCGAAGAGAGTCGATGCGGTGCTCTATGACGCTCGCTTTGAAGCGGCCATTGCACCCCCCGAGATTCGCGCGGAACTCGCAAGGATCATAGGAAGTATGCGATAACATGACGACGCGCACGCTTATTGAGCCATTCCTCGATCGCGAGCAGAGTCCACTTGCGGACAAGGTTTATTTGCGTTACAAGCGCGCGCATGGCGAGCTGTATCGCGACATGACATACGCCGAGTTCTGCACGCGCACCCGAGAGGTCTTCGCGGGACTCGTGTCACTTGGCCTCACGCGCGGCGACCGGATCGCGCTCATCAGTGAGTCGCGTCCCGAGTGGCTGATGATCGAATTTGCCTCGCTTGCATTGGGCGCCATGCTCGTGCCGATGTTTCCAACGCTGACGGCGCAGCAAGTACAGTACATCATACACAACAGCGGATCGAAGTTGCTTGTCGTCTCCAATGATTTGCAGTTTGGCAAAGCGCTGAAGTTCATGCAGGAGTGTCCGGCACTTGAGAAGGTGGTGATCCTGAACGAGACCACAAAGCTGGCAAAGCCGGATACAAGAATCCTTCATTTGCATAACCTCAAGAGAGATCGGTCTGATCTGACAGATCAGTCCGATGATTTTACAGCCGAAGCGCGTCTCGCCCAGCCCGACGACATCGCACTGATGATTTACACCAGCGGTACGACGGGCAACCCCAAGGGTGTAATGCTCACGCACCGGAACGTTCAGTCCAACGTGGACGGTGCGCTCGCAGTGCTGCCAGAATTGAGCGAACGTGATACCTCACTCTCATTCTTGCCGCTTTCGCATGCCTTCGAGCACCTGGCAATGCACTTTTACTTCCAGAAAGGTTTTACGGTTGGTCTCGCCGAATCAGTTGACACAGTTGCCGATAATCTGCTGGAGATTCGCCCCACATTCATGACCGGCGTACCGCGTTTCTATGAGCGCGTGTTCGCGCGGATCATGCGCATGCGCGAGAAGCTGCCTCCAGCACGCCAGCACATCTTCGATTGGGCCGTCAGCGTGGGCGGAGCCTGCGGGTTGGCCTACGAAGGAAAGCACGTGCCGCTTGGCGCGAAGATTCTAAAGCCTATCGCAGATTACCTCGTCTTGAATAAGATCCGCGCGCGCACCGGTGGACGCGTTCGATTCTTCATCTCCGGCGCAGCAGCATTGCCCGCCGAGGTGGGCCGAGCATTCGCAAGTTTTGGATTGCCGATCATCGAAGGCTATGGAATGACCGAGTGCTCGCCTGCGATCAGCATCAACCCGTACACCCGACTCGAATGGGGCACCGTCGGCAGATCTCTTGCAAACGTTGAGGTGAAGATCGCCAGCGACGGAGAAATTCTCACGCGCGGACCCAACGTGATGAAGGGCTACTACAAGATATCCAATGAGACGCGCGAAATCATCGACGCGGATGGCTGGCTACACACCGGCGATGTCGGCGTGATCGGCTCCGATGGCTACATCCGCATCACCGACCGCAAAAAGCACCTCTTCGTTTCGAGCGGGGGCAAAAACATCGCGCCGGCGCCCATCGAGTCGGCCATCTTGCAGTCCCGCTACATCGAGCAGATGATGCTCATCGGCGACAAGCGACAGTATTGCACCGCGCTCATTGTGCCGGACTTTGCCGTGCTGCGCGAGGATGGCATCGCGTCCGGCAATCCAGAGTCGCTCGTGGACCGCGAGGATCTCCGCCGCGTGATTCTGGGCGAGCTAGAGCGTTTACAGAAGGAATTTGCCAGTTACGAGCGTGTCCGGCGATTCGTACTATTGCCGGAGCCGTTCACCATCGAAAATGACATGCTGACCCCGACCTTGAAGGTAAAACGGAAAGTCGTTGAACAGCGTTATCAGGATTTGATAGAATCCCTCTACATGGTGCGCCCTGTGAAAGAACCTACTAGTTAAGATTCCATGAAAACACTTCGTTACTCGATCATTGCCATCGGCTTCATCACGTTTGGCCTCACACGCCCAGCGTCGGCGCAGTATGCCCCCTATAATATGTCCGTCGCGGCGAGTGCCGTCATTCAGGAGCAGCCCCCACGCATCACACTCAGCTGGTTACAGGATGACAGCGCGATCAGCTATTCGGTCTATCGCCGCGAGGCCCCCGGTGACCAATGGGCGAAGCAAAAGTCGGTGGGGAAAAGTCTGACATGGACTGATACGACCGTTCAAGCTGGAATTGAATATGAGTACTATATTTCAAAATCCTGGCGGCTGGGTAAGACAACGGGACTTCCGGGGCAAGGCTATCTTGCGACAGGCATTAATGTGCAGGCAGAAGAAACCCGCGGAACAGTTGATCTGATCGTTGACGATACCTTCGCCGTGGACCTCAAGACGGAATTATCGAGACTTGTGAGTGACATGCAGGCTGATGGATGGTCGGTCATCCGTCACGATGTGAATCGATCGGACAGTGTCGAAAAAATCCGGGCAATGATCATAAACGATTACCAAAACGACGCTACCGTACGCTCGGTGTTCCTCTTTGGCCACGTGCCAGTACCCTATTCGGGATTCCTGAATCCGGACGGACACCCCAACCATTATGGTGCCTGGCCCGCCGATATTTATTACGCGGACATGTCGGGCGACTACACGGACGATGCTTCGGACGATAATTCGCTCCAGTCGGTTGCCGCGAATGTCAATGTGCCGGGTGACGGAAAATTCGATCAGACGGCGGTCGGTGGATCGATTGAATTGGAGAGTGGACGCGTGGACATGTGGAATATGCCATCGTTCACAAAATCCGAGAAGGAATTGCTTCGCCAGTATCTGAACAAGGATCACGCCTTTCGTATCGGGACTCTCAAGGCTCCGACGCGGGCATTCCTGAGCGATAACTTCGGCACGTATGGTGGAGGGTTCGCAGCCTCGGGCTGGCGCAACTTCCCGAATCTTGTTGGAATGAACAACATCACAGTGGGAGGATCGGGGAGTTGGTTTACCACACTGGATACGGCTGCCTATTTGTGGGCATATGGTTGTGGTGGTGGCTCCTTCAATAGTTGCGGCGGGATCGGGGGAACAATCGATTTTGCCAAGACGGAATCCCGCGCGATCTTCTCCATGCTGTTCGGCAGCTACTTCGGGGACTGGAACGATCAGGACAACATCTTACGGGCGCCACTGGCCAATGATATGACGCTGACCAACTGCTGGGCCGGGCGTCCGCAGTGGTACTTCCATCCGATGGCGATGGGCCACAGCACGGGATATTGCACGAGACTGACTCAAAATAATGTCGGAGATTACGATCCGGGCTATGGTGCCGGTTTGGTGCATATCGCGCTCATGGGTGATCCGACGCTGCGTGAGACATTTCCGAATCCGCCATCGAGTTATCCGAGCATGTCGGCAACGGTCGTGGATGCCGGGCATGCCGTTAACCTGAACTGGATGATACTCACTCCGACCGATGGTTTTGACGTGTATCGCGCTCATCACAAGGGGGACCCATTTGTGTTGCTTAATTCGATTCCGGTCCCAGTCGCGCAATACACCGATAGTCTGCCGTTCCCGGACAGCAACATTTATGTTATTCGTGCAGTCAATAAGGCCGGAGGGACCCGCGGATCGTACTATGTTGCCGGGCAAGCGAGCAGTCCGGTTGTCGCAACGCATCTTGCTGACGTTGCTTCGACGATAGCGGTTAACGCGGGGATGCGTGTGAGTTATGATGGACCGCTTGTCTCCGTGTCGCTGGTGTCACAATCCTCCCTTCCGGGCCGTCTTTCGCTCTATGACATTGCGGGTCGTGAAGTGCATGTAATTGCCAACGAGGTGATTGGACAGGGCATGCACAACTACATACTGGATACTCGCAACCAAACACTCTCTTCTGGTTTGTATTTCGTCCGATTTGTTGCGCCAGACGAGCAAGAGATCACTAAGCTTATTCTTGATCGATAGGTCTTATCTGACCTATTTCTGCGCCTTCCAGATCACGATGAGTGCTCCGGCGAGGAAGAGAATATTCGCGAGCCAGGCTGTCAGCACTGCTGGCACCTGGCCCGTGTATCCGAAGGTCTGCGAGACTTTCGAGAAGGTGAGGAATGCGAACGCGATCCCAATCGCAATCGAAAACTCGAGCGAGAGTCCGCCGCGCTTTTTCCGCGAAGCGAATGGCACGCCGAAGAGCACGACCACGAGCGATGTGAACGCCAACGAATACTTGCTTTGATAATCTACTAAGTCGCGCGCCACGTCCTGCCCCGATCGGCGCTTGAGCTCGATGCGCCGGGCGAGTTCGGGGTTCGTCATCTCTTCGATCTTCAACAGCCGCTCTCGGAGTTCGGCGGGCGTAAAGCTGAACGGCATGATGCTCTCCTGTGCCGTGAGCGTTCGGATCTGCTCGGCGGAGGTATCGCTTCTGAACGTCCGCTCCGTCGCATTCGCAAGCGCCCAGGCGTTATGCACAGTGTCCCACGTCATTTGCGTGGCGTCGATGCGTCGCGTCATGTGCGTGATCGCGTTGGGATCGAAGAACTGGACTGAGACCTTCGTCGCCCGTCGCTGAAGGAACGAGTAGTCCGACATCGAAACGATCGAGGTCTGCGAGTTCTGCAGGTACATGTCGAACTCGGCGTTGTTGATCAGGTCCTCGTGGACGTAGTCACGCAGGATCTCTTCCACTCGCGCGTTTGCCTTCGGCAGCACCCAACCATTGAAATAAACCGCGCCAAGACAGAGCAGCATCGAAGCCACAACAAACGGCGCCATAAGCCGATAGAGTGAAATGCCGGCCGAGCGCATTGCGATGATCTCGTTATTGGCGGACATCCGGCCCGTCGCGAAGAGCGAGCCGAGTAGCAGCGCCACCGGCAAGATCAGTGCGATAATCTGCGGTGTGAAGTTCACGTAATAG
>JADGPZ010000164.1 GCA_017882165.1 Candidatus Kapaibacterium sp. | reverse complement strand
TTTGTCGTCATGCGCTAACGTGAGGGGTTAGGCGCGGTCACCGCACCCCATTCATGCGGCGAAAGATCTGATCGGCAACGTCCTTCGGAGCGTTCATCAAATTGGCAGCCATCCCAACGGCGATTTCCATTCTATCTTCGGACATGCCTTTGATTACAGTCTCGGCAACTTCCGTGGCGGAGATGCCCCGGTCGGTTTGTCCGCGTTTCGCACGCGCGCCGCGATCCAATTCGGTATCGACTGTCGGCGGGATGATCTCGAATACTTTGATGCCGGTCGGGAGCAGTTGTTGGCGCTGCGAGATCGTGAAGCTATGAATCGCGGCCTTCGTCGCGCAATAGATCGGCATGATCGCAATTGGAATAAACCCGAGACCGGATGACACATTGCAGATCGCAGCGTTCTCCTGCTTCAAGAGGTGCGGCATAAGTTCGGCGGTAAGATAGACCGCGCCTTCGAAATTAATGCGGAATTCATTGTCGCCTTCGTCCAATGCCGCAATCCCGCGCGCGAGATCAATCTCGCGCTGGATGCCTGCATTGTTGATGAGGATGTTCACCCCCTCGGAAACAGCCCACTCGGCGAGCGCCTTCCGGTCCGAGGGGTTCGCAATATCGCTCACCTTCATCAACAGTTCTGGCACCAAGGCTTTTGCCGCAAAGAGCTTCTCTTTGCGGCGTCCGCTGATGAGCACTTTGTTGGAGGCGCCAACGAACGCGCGTGCCATCGCCAGGCCAATGCCCGTCGCGCCGCCGGTGATGAGGATGGTATTGCCGGATAATTTCATTTGTGTGAGAGTGAAGTGATTGCATTCAAACGACAGGATAATTTAGGCGGTTCGAGGCAGAACGTAGCATCAGAACGTCAAAGCTGTCGTATTTTCGTATCGTGTTCTCTATCCCATGAAGTATGACACATAATCGCTTCCGAATTCCATTGCTCGTTCTGGTAAGTCTCCTGCCGATGGGAGTTTCCGCTCAGACGGTGATAACCTTTGCACCACAGGTTGTCGGTGGACTTTCGTCATGGACCGGCGATACGAGATCATCCGCGCCACTCTTCCAGACTCCCTACTTCTCCACTCTGGCCGGAATCAAGCTCTCGATATGGGGACTGACCGGCGACACCAACCTTGCGGTGGCGCTCGGCATTGGATATGACGCGCGCGGCACGGGCTCGTATGGTCAGCCAAACGACTTCCATCAGGAGTACCGCCTTAACTACGTGGATATGGATTTGTCGCTCCGATACCGGTGGCTTGAAGCCGGAGTTGCGTTCGGGCTTCCACGCGATGGGCATTTGAATCTGAACATCAGCGACCCGAACCCTCATCTTACCGAATTTTCGGACGCTGAGATGAACAAGACATTCGGGATTTTCGCCGCCGCGAATGTTGCAATTCTGAAGTGGCTTGGGGGCAACCTCAATGCAATCGCCCGGTTGGACTACGTCACGACCGATGTACTGACAACTCGTAGCAATTTCATCTACACGACCGAGCAATCGCCCGATCCGCTCTTCATGTTCACCGGAGGAAAGGGACCCATCTTCATGGCGCGGTTGGGACTGAGCTATGACTTTACGTTTAGGATATTGAGATCGACACCATAAGGCGAGGCATTCGCCTTTGTTTGTGTCACACTCATGCCGTGTGCGGGGAAGCGCCGCTTTCCCGACCCAGACCCGGAAGCAGCGCTTCCGGGCACACAGGCGAGAATGATGAGCTAACCCCTCCGCTGGGCTTGCGTTGGAGGAGGATCGCCCGAAGCGCCAAGAAAACGGACATCGCCTGAATCGTAAACTCGGAAGTTCCAATAGCGCCGGTGCATGCACCCGCTCGGGCAGTCGCCCCATCCCACGGTGAAGGTCAGCTTTACCGCACCTTGCTCGAAGTAAGCTTGGACGTGGTCGCCACCACCAATGAGCCAGTCTGGTTCGGCACAAAGGAAGATGCTTCGATCATGTATTCCGAGAGAATCATTGATCTCCCACGCAACAGCAATGGTATTGAGTAGCAGTGGGCTACGGAAGACAATTATTGAAAGGGCCGTATCGCGCGTGAAGTGGTATCGGTCGAGAACGGGTTGATATGGTGACTGTGGATTGCCGCAGACAATGACGCTGTGAAAGTCGTTATCGCCACCCTCTCTCAACGCATAGACATCGAAGACCGTGTCGCGCTCTGGCATCCCGGTCGTTTGCCATAATGTCCCGAGTGCTTGATAGACGCGCGCCGCTGCCCACGCTGGTAGGATCGCTGTGTCTAAGTAGTTACTATCCTGCGCGACAGCGGCATAGAATCCGATGATCGAAGATTGATCGTTTAGCCAGAGCTTGACGCTGTCCGGCAGGGAAAGAGTGTGCGCCGGTGGGTTCGTCGTCGAGACGCTATGCGAGCAGCCGCCCCAAAGCAGCGCGCACGCAGCGAGCGTGATGAGACGAGAACGTCCGGGAAACTTAGCACTCATATCGAACGGTAATTTGATCTGATTGAAGTACATTGCGGAACGTTGAATAATGCCCGCCACTGGCAGCCCGCTGTGGCGGGCTTCGGGCACACCGGCGAGAGTGGCGCGAGCGCCGGATTGGAAGCTACTATCATCATCCTAGCAGGGAACGTGAGCGACAGACGAGGTGGGGCACTCGCTAATTTTCGGCTCTTTGTTTTAGAACGGTGGCCTTTCGGGTGACGGCTTGCTCTTAAGCGTCTTCGCTTGGTCCTTTGCGACTCGCTTGCGATCAGAATTGATCTGTCGCTCGACTTTCTTTAGGTCTTCCTCCGCAGGGAGATTTTCCGGGTAGATGCCTCCCTTTATTAGCATGGCCCGCATATCCGTATTACTTATGATGTGCTCCTCCTCGATAGGTGCTTGCCCTCGAATGCCCGTATTATCTTGGAGCTTATGGACAGTAATGTCGGCGGCAAGGTCCTTAGCCTTAATCGCGATTGCAGGCAGATGGTCAGCAAGAGCGCCGTTCTTCACTCCGAGTTTATCCTTCATTCCTTGGGTTGTCTTGCCAAACAGAGCTTTATCTCCCTTGCTTCGGATGACTCCGAAACCGTTCTCATCAACCCCACGCTCGTATATGATGCCCGAAAGCCTATTCTCCGTTTCGCGCAGCTTTGCGCGTGCCTCCAATCGCTCAACCTGACCAATGCGTTCTTCCAAAACTTCTATCTTCCGCGTTTGAACGGCGAAGTATGTCTGGGCGAAAGCAACGTCGGGGATACTAGAACTGCCATTTTGCGCGATTAAGTAGCAAGCATACCTGGTTAGACGGATGTCCTCCGTTGGACGTTTAGCCTCTGAGCCTATTTCGACCATCTTCGTGAAGTCACGAAATTGGTCTTCCACCGCGAACCCGGAGCGCACACAGGCCTCTTTAGCCTTCTTAATGGCATTCTCAAAATTCTCCCAGCGGGCATAGCCAAGAAGGCGCTGAAGATCGCGGGCATTCCAGCACTCCACCCCTTCATGGACATAGGCATTATCCTCAAAATTCTTGGCCAATGATCTGACAATTGCAGTTTCCATCCTAATTCCTGGTTAATTTATTTTCGGAGTGTTTCGAAGAGCCACTTGGCAGTTTCGATTGTCGAAAGACAATTATCGTAGTCAATGGGTCTCATCTCGTCCGTTGGGACTTCAATGCTAAACGTATCGCCGCTGGTTAGACGGACTGAAAGAATTCTCGCATTTTTGCGCTCTGTTGGCAGGACGGTCGGAGTGGGTGACTTCGGGACATCCATTTGGACAACGTTCGGTGCCGAGAGTCGGGCTGTACGCCGAAAGAGCGCCAAAGGAACATCCGGCAGCTTGACCACATAGTTGTCAGGAAAACCGTCAGCAACGATGTCTAAGTATTTCCCACTTTCAAAAAACAATGCGGTCCAATCTCGCTTCATCTTCGCTGGCAGATCGAGTTCGGGTTCAGCGGCTAAGAGAAGAGCTGATTCGGTCGCGAAGGATTGGCCTTTGAGCTTATCCCAAATCGTAGCGAGTACGAAGTTTTGTCCGAACGCCTTGCGTAACAATAGCTTGTCCTGTCGGCCCTCGGACGACATTTTGACGAGTTCCGCACCTAAATCCGTCAGTTCCCACTCGCCGCCCTGAGCGATCAGGATGCCGAAGCTCTTTGCGTTCGCAAGGAAGTTGATGAATGTGCTCGCGGTGAAGGAATAGCCTAAATCTGATGCAAGCTTTTCGACCGAGCCTTGGCGAGTTTTCGCGCCATAGGCTTTCGCGATGCTCCCGATAATTTCAGTAGGCAATCTTTCGGGAGGGCGCCCTCCGCGCATTACTCGTTTGCCGGTGCCCGGCGTCTCGTTCATAGAAGATGTCATGCAACGAACAAACGAATTCTCTCCGCTTAAGTTTCGTCTAAACGTCTAAATTGTTTAAACAATTAAATCCGCTTAGCTTGCAATTCCTACAGAAACAGTGCCCGCTTTCATTTCAAAATAGTTATCCACATTTGAAACGGTGGGCCGGTCTCGGATTGTTATGTAATATATGTGGGTCTTATCACATAAAGATTTATTGTGAATAATTACGATAAAGCACATTGTTTTGAAACACCGAGAACCTCGAACCTTGTTATATAGGGTGGAAGGGGTTCTCTCGATTACGAGATATTTATTCCTGACGAAAGCGCAAGAGGGTCATTCACCCGTTACAGGGGTCGAGAGGCTTGCGGGGACCAAGGAAAAGGCGGAAGGCTGCTCGGCGCTGCGGGTGATGGGTTCAACCGATAACTCGGGGTACACTATCGCGGCAGCAATGGGTGGTTAGCCTCCACGAGGATTGTTATTCATTGACAATTGAATTGACTATTATTTTTTCCAGCACGGAATGCCTCGATTTTGCCCGGATGCGATTGCTTCGACGCTCCTTCGTCGCGTCTCGCAATGACAGGTTCAGGCAAAGATCGCAAACGTGTCGTATTTTTGCAGCACCCAGAGGTTCTCCGCTCTGTTAAGCAAATCATTCATGACACACGAGTTCGACGTAATCATAGTTGGCGCAGGTGGTGCAGGGCTTCGCGCGGCGGTTGAAATTCCTGCTGGCTTCACGTGCGCGGTGCTGACGAAAGTGCATCCGCTTCGCTCGCATACCGGCGCGGCCCAGGGCGGCGTCTGCGCGGCGCTCGGCAATCAGGAAGAGGATAATCCTGAGTGGCACGCGTTCGATACGGTCAAAGGCTCCGATTATCTCGGCGATCAGGATGCGATCGAAACGATGTGTAACGATGCGCCACGCGCGGTCATCGAGCTTGAGCACATGGGCATGCCCTTCTCGCGCACCGAGGAAGGCAAGATCGCGCAGCGGCAGTTCGGCGGACATACGCGGCCGCTCGATCGGGACGATCCCGATTCGAAGCGCGTCGCAGTCAAGCGCGCGTGCTACTCGGCTGATCGCACCGGTCACGTAATGCTGCACACGCTTTACGAGAACTGCCTCAAGAACAACGTCAATTTCTTCAGCGAGTTTTTCGTGACGGAGTTGCTCTATGAGAATGGTGTGACCTCGGGCGTTGTCGCGATAGAAATTTTGACCGGCGAGATTCACACCTTCCATGCGAAGGCGGTGATGTTCGCCACCGGCGGCGATGGCCGTATCTGGCGCATCACTTCCAACGCGCACGTCGGCACCGGCGATGGCTTTATGCTGGCCTATAACGCCGGTCTTCCACTCGAAGACATGGAGTTCATGCAATTCCATCCAACGGGTTTGTGGAAGCTGGGCATTCTTGTCAGTGAAGCAGCGCGCGGTGAAGGCGGCATCCTGCGCAACAAAGATGGCGAGCGCTTCATGGAGCGCTACGCGCCGACCGTGAAAGATCTCGCGCCACGCGATATGGTATCGCGCGCGATCATCCAGGAAATTCGCGAAGGCCGCGGCATCAAAGGCTCCGATGGCACCTATTATGTCGAGCTCGATCTGACGCATTTGCCGGCCTCGGTCATCAACGAGAAGCTGCCAGAGATCACCGGTTTTGCGCGGACCTATCTTGGCGTCGAGCCAACGACGGAAGGCGTGCCGATCCAGCCAACCGCGCACTATGCGATGGGCGGCATTCCGACCGACGTGGATGGTCAGGTGCGCAGCAACACCAAGGACGGCATTGCGCGCGGATTTTATGCGGCCGGTGAGTGCGCGTGCGTGAGCGTTCACGGCGCCAACCGATTAGGCACGAATTCGCTGCTCGATATTATCGTCTTTGGGCGTCGTGGCGGCAAGGCGATCGCAAATTACTTGAAGGCCGGCGCTGAGTATCCGAAGCTTGCTTCGAATGCCGGCGATTGGACACGAGCGAAGATTTCCGAGATCAAATCGCGCGCCACCGGCGAGAAGCCCGCGCCGATTCGCACCGAGTTGCAACAGATCATGATGGATGACTGCGGCATCTTCCGCGATGCGAAGGGGCTGTCCAGCGCGCTCGCGAAGATCACCGTTTTGCGCGAGCGGTACAAGAACGTCGTGATCGACGACAAGGGAATGCAGTTCAATACCGATCTCTTGGAAGCGATCGAGCTTGGCAACTTGCTTGACACTGCGAACATCGTTGTGACCTGTGCGCTGAACCGGCAAGAAACGCGCGGCGGTCATGCGCGCGAGGACTTCCCCGAGCGCGACGACGCAAATTGGATGAAGCATACGTTCGCATCCAAGAACGGCGGCGAAGCGCCGAGGATTGATTACCGCCCGGTCGCGGTGACGAAGTACAAGCCGAAGAAGCGGGTTTACTAAGCCCTTTCTGGTTAAGGGTATAGAAGTGAAATGCTCAAGCATAGTCGTGGATTATTGTTTGCGGTTCTATTCTATACCCTAAACCCTATACCCTATACCCTGGCTCAAAACATGCCCCACGAGGTGGGCTTTCTGTTCGCTGAGAATGGTCAGGCGTCGCTGGTGAAGGCAAATGATGTCAATCGCGGATTCTTCACGAATCCGACGATTGAGCATTTCTACTACAGCTTTGCGACGAACGGCGTGCAGTCACTTTCTGTCTTTCTCGAGCATGTTCAGGAGACACGCCAGTGGAGCGGCACCTGGACAGACCCGATGCTGAATGGCGGCTCGATCAACTTTCCGTCGCATGTGGATGAGCAATTGCAGATGACGACAATCGGTCTCGAAACAACGCGAACCCTTATCAGTGCATCGGA
>JADGPZ010000010.1 GCA_017882165.1 Candidatus Kapaibacterium sp. | reverse complement strand
CGCTGAACAATCTCGGCTTCATCAACATCTCGCCGAAGATCGGATGGGCGAAAGCATATATTGGCACGCACACACCGATGTACTCCGAGCTATCGACGGGCGACCAGCAAATCTTCGGCGGCGGCTTCGATCTCACGCCCGGCAAGTTCGAACTGGCGGCATCCACCGGTATCGCGCAGCGCGCCATCGAGCCGGATTCCGCGCATGGCATCAAAGGCGCATACGCGCGAACGCTCTACATGGCGAAGATCGGCTTTGGCAATCCCGATTCCAGTTGCTTCGCACTCAATTTCGTTCGGATGAAGGACGATCCCAGTTCGATCGCACGGCCCTTGAACGATTCGACCTTCCCCGTTCCGCAGGAAGGTGCGCTCGCAAGCGCGAACTTCGCCGTGCAGATTGCTGATCCACTGCGACTTACGGGCGAAGCTGCCGTCTCCGGTTTCACAATGGATGTCAATGCAGCGCCCGCCGACCTTGGAGGAATCCTGCCATCATCCATTCTGGCACAACGAATTTCAACCCGCGCTGATGTTGCCGGAACGCTTGCAATCGACTGGAAGAATAAGACGTGGGGCATCAAGACGAGCGGCAAGTATATCGGCGCGGGATTCGTCACGCCCGGCTATCCATTTCTCACACCCGACCGGCTGGAATTCCTCGTCGCGCCGCGCATTGCGCTCTTCGATGGTGGCCTTGCGCTCAATACTTCGCTCGGGTATCGCGTGAATAATCTGAGCCAGACGAAGGCCGCGACCTCAACGCAAATCATTGGTTCTGCAACGGCGCTTGCGACATTCAGCGACAAGTTCTCGATCAGCGGGCAGTTCGCAAACTTTGGCGTCCGGAATTCCGAGACGAACGACACGCTCAAGATTCAAAGCGTCGCAAACTCCTTTTCGGTCACACCGACTTATGTGCTTACCGGCAGTTCTGGCACACACAGCATCAGCGCGACCTTCTCGCTCGATGAGTTTAACGATTACAACACGGTTACCGGCGCGCTGGCTTCGAACAACACGCGGAATATCCAGGCATTATACTCAGCGTCCTGGACGGCCATCCCACTATCTACGACACTCATCGCGTCGAACCTGCTCAACCATCTTCCTGCGACTGGTGACCTGACTATCAATTCGATCACACTCGAGATGGACTACTCGCTTCTGGAGAGCAAACTTACGCCGATGGTGCAGGGGACCTATTCCGAAGGCGCGACTGTGACGTCAAGTACAACATTCAGCCCCGACATCCAACGGCAACTCCGCATTGGCCTGAAATGGCAGATTGCAAAGCAACTCACGCTACGGATTACCGGCACGACCACCGGATTTACGTATGGCGGAACGAGGCCGGGCGAATCATTCCGCGAATCGCTAATCGAGTCTTCGATCGGAGCACAATTCTAACACAAGGGAAAGGGACACTTATGAAACGGATCGTCACTCTTGCGGCAGCACTCGCATGTCTCTTCTTAGTGTCGTTCGGCGCGGATGCTCAAACGCTTCGCGCGGTTCTGACCGTCTCGCCGCGCCCCGATCCCTATCTTGCAAACTGGGCACGCCGTCAGGCAACGGCGACGATTGTGGTGACGAACACGGGTGCGAGCACTCAGGGCAAATTTAAGGTTGAAGTGAGCAAGGATGGAAACGTGGTGGCGCGAACGAAAACGGCGAACATGACGGTCTTGACATTCCCGCCGGGCGTCTCGACATGGAATGCCGAGGACATGATCCCGTTCAACTACGTCGACTTCCTCGGCACCGCACGCACCACCGCCGTGCAAACAGGCCAGCTTCCGGGAGGTAATTACAGCTTTTGCGTGGACATCCTCAATCCTGCCGGCTCGCAGAGCCTGATCGGCACGGAAATATGCAAGCCGTTTTTCCTCACATCGTATCAAGTTCCGTCGCTCCTACTGCCACTCGATCAATCCGCGCTGACGCAATCGCAGCGGCCAACGCTGCGCTGGACGGCACTCTCGCCGCAGCCGCCGTACGGCGTGCGGTACCAAGTTCTCGTGTTTGAAGTCATGCCCGGTCAGCAGCCGATGCAAGCCTATCGCGGCAATCAACCGATTCTGAACAGCACAGTCACGGGCGTGACACAACTCCTCTGGCCACTGAATACCGACCTTCCGGGCCGCGTGCCGCAATATATCTGGACCGTCCGCTCGCTCGACGATCAGGGCAATCCAGTCGGCGATCCCGATGGATACGCGCAGCCGTTTACCTTCACGGTCACGCCGCCGGCGTATCGGATGGCCGACACAAACCAAATGGCGGGAGGCAGACAAATGGGAGGCGGTGAACCGAATGGTCGCATAGCGAATCCGCCTCCGCCACCGGCGCCCCATCTACTGGCTCGACAGGACTCCATATCACCCGGACAACCGCTTGGTGGCAACTTTGAGGCTCCGCATATTATCCCGCCGGTTAATTTTGGCGCTGGTAACCCGCAGCCGCCTGCGAGCGCGTGCTCGAACGCTCCGCCACCGCCGGTCATTGTGAATCCAAGTCCAGCCTCGCGCACCGCCGCGAGCTACGTCGATAGCATGGTTACGGTTGGCTCCTTCCCGATGAAGATCCTGACCGCGAGTGGCACAACGACCACGCTCGTTGGGACTGGCTCCATTCTCGTGACATGGTTGCATACGCCCATCGCGGTCGAGTTTACGAATCTCAGTGTTGATTCGCTCAATCGCGTCTATGCCGGCGAAGTGACCACGCAACTCGAAGCCACGCCCGACGCGCTTCCCAAAAAATGGGGACTGAATATTGTCGGCAATATCTCGTGGACAAAGTCGCTCGTCAAGAAGCTGAATACCTGGCTCCACGCGAACTTCTCGAAGCAGGTCGGCAATCTCGATTTGAACACACAAGTTGCGAATGCGACGAACACGCCGCTGAAGCTGCCGCTCGGCATCAATAATCTCAAGGGCTACACGGTTGCGATTTCGGAGATGAAGTTCACACCGACGGGCGCCGAACTGGTGGCCGTTGCAGCGTTTCCCATTCCAGACGCGAATGATACGCTCGGATTCAAAGCAGAGGATGTGCCATGCACACCGTCTGGCCCGAAGACGACTGCTGGCAAGCTTGGCTTGCTCGAAGATCAGGTGATCACGGGCAACATCAATCCAAGCAATACTTACGTCATCACCATCAAAGCGATGGACACGACGAGCGGGACGTTTGTCGAGTGGGATTGCGATGGCTTCCGGCAGCTTTCGGTTGCGATCGATGTTGCCTATCCACGTTCGTGGCTCGTGCCGCTGCCCGATCCCGATCCGACGAAGCGAGTCCACTCGCTCTTCAGCACCGTCATAACGGATTGGAATGACTGGATCATCAACGCGACGCTTGGGTCTTGCACCATCGCCCACACCAATGGCGCGGAGCTGAATGTTAGCCAGATGGCTTACGATCACTCCGACACCCGCAATCCGACCGGCATCGTCTTTCCGGATAACTGCTCCGGCGATTCGGACATGACGTTCCGAGGCTTTTACATCAAGTACGCCATGCTCTCGTTGCCGGACAAACTTCGCTCGTTCGACAATCCGAATCAGAAGATTAATATCAGCACAGCGAACCTGATTCTGAATCATGATGGCCTGACGGGGACCATCCGCGCTGACAATATTCTGAATTTCCCGAGGTTGAATGTCTCGAATCTCGGCGCGAGTATCGACACCGCGAGACTCATCCTGCTGAATGGATCGGTCACGGAAGCGGCCATCCTGGGCCGCATCGTTTTGCCGGTGACGGATACCACGGAGCCGAACGCGATCAACTACAAAGCACTCTTCAGCTCGGATAGCGGCTTTACCTTCGCGCTGTATCCTTCCGGACCAATCACGGCGAAGCTCTGGCACGATGCTACCTTCACGCTCGCGCCCACGTCCACGCTCTCTCTCAAGATCAATGGCTCGACTCGATTCGATCTGGACCTCTCCGGTGATTTCGAGTGGGCGCACGCGAACATCGGGCCGGTTAAAGATGTGACGATGGGGATGTCCTTCGAGGATCTCACGATGGGCTACGACGTGAGTTCGAACGTGTTCAACTTTAGTCCGGGCACGTGGGCCTTTGCCAGCCCGTCGAAGTCGATGCACGGCTTCCCAATTACGATCGATAAGATTGGCTACGTCAGTGAGACGAAGCAGCCTGGTGAAATACTGCGAGGTGGACTGCAATTCACGGTCATCGTCAATCTCGACCAAAACAAGATCGGCGGCAAGGCGACGATGGAGGTGATTGGTGCAATCTCGAAACCGAATGGCAAGTTCGTACCCGCATACAAGGGCATGACGGTGAGCGACATTTCGATTTATGCGCACCTTGCGGCAGTGACTTTGGATGGAAGCGTCCATCTTTATAGCGGAGACCCCACCTATGGCACGGGCTATAAAGGAACGATCCAGGCCACATTCAACTCGATCAAGCTTCAGATCACCTCTCGATTGCAGTTTGGCTCGACGGCATACCAAAACAACAACACGACGTTCCGTTACTGGTATGTTGACGCAAAAGTTATTCTACCGCCATCCGCCGGAATTCCGATCTTCACCGGTTTCGCGCTCTATGGTGGCGGCTTAGGCGCGTGGAGTCACATGAATGTCGCGAACTTCCCAGCCATCTCGCCCGTGACGATTGCGAACGCCAACGCGTCGACATCCGACACGGCATCCGGCGCGACTTACACGCCGGACCATACGATCTCGTTCGGACTCAAAGTGGTCGGTGTGATCGGGACCAGCCCAACGCCGAAAACATTCAATGCCGATGCGACACTCTCCGGCCAGTTCAGCCAGAGCGGTGGACTGGCGAGCATCTCGTTCGCTCTCAACGTCTGGGCTGCCGCAGAGTTGACAGATCGTGCGAACGCGCCGGTGTATGGATCGGCTGTTGTGAGTTATGTTCCGCCAGATAAGATTTTCGATCTATCGGCAGCGATCACATTCAAGTATCCGGTTGCGAGCGGCGATGCAGTCCGCGGCAATAACATTGCGCTGCACCTTCACGTCGATGCGAAGCAAAACAAATGGTACTTTAAACTTGGCGAGCCGACGCACCTGAACACGATCACGGTGCTCAATGCGATCAACTGCTCGGAGTATCTCATGTTCGGCAACGACATCAACCCGCCGACCGGATTCATGGATAACACGAACAACGAGTTGCACAACGTCGGAGTCTGGACAACGCCCAACGTCTCGATCTCGAACCAGGCGCATTCCGGCACTGGGTTCGCGATGGGACTCTCGGTATCAGCCAATACGGGGACAAAGGATTTCGATCTTTGCGGACGGCTGCACTTGCAATATGGCGCGGGCGCGGGATTCGAAATCGATCTCTCGCTACTGAAGTATGCCAACAATGTTTCCTGTGGCGGCACCTCGCCCATCGGAATGCGCGGCTGGTACATTCACGGCGGAGTCGCGGCGTGGTGCTACTGTTGGGCGAATCTGCATATCGCTCCGAAGACCGGAACGTGGGATGATCCTTGTTTTTGGTGCTGTCATCATAATCATCCGAACGGATGTGATTTCACGCTTGCCTCATTTAAGGCCGGTGCGTGGGTGACGGCGGGATTCCCGAATCCGACATGGGTCACTGGGTTTGCCTCGGGCACGTACAATGTGCTCGATGGGCTTGTCTCCGGCAGCTTCACGGTGAATGTCGACGTTGGCACACCATGCGAGCCACAGCCTCCGGCTGACCCAGCAGTCGTCTACACGCAGGAAGATGCCGCAGCGGATCAGGCGGGCACGCTTGTCATCAACGCCGATCCTGATAATAACGCGACAAATATTCCTTCGGACCGCACCGTGCGCGTGCTCTTTGGATTCACGCCGAACCAGGCGTTCGATGTGCAGGAGCGTCAGACCGATGGCTCGCTGAAGTACCGCACCTTCCAGGCACGCTACACCGTGCAGATCGACTCGCTGAGTGGACTTCCCCAGCCGATTCCGCCGGTCAACATGGGTAACCAGAACCTCCGCAATCAAAACGACCCCGCACCGCCGCCGCCAGGCCCGCACGGTGGACAAGTGGGAGGATACAATGTCCAATTGGGCGGGCAGCATGCGGTTGCCCTCCCGGGTCCACCTACGCAAATCATACTGGCCTGCATGCCGCAGCCGAACGTGATGGGACAATATGAATATTACCGCATCGTGCCGGGAAACCAGCCGGTGCCAATGAACCACGCGCCCATCCCGGCACTGCAAGACTCGACGCACTTCAAACTCAGCATCACAGGCCAACTCTGGGAGTTGGTGAATAATGCATGGGTGCAGGCCAAGAAGAGAAACAACACGTTCGTCACGCAGGTACGCACCTCCTACTTCAATACTTCGAAGCGGTCCGGTCCATACTTCGCAACGAACCAAAACTTGAACTTCCACTAAGGCGCGCTTATGAAACAATCTTATCTGATTTTATTCGCGCTACTTGTTTTCTCACTCGCGCGCGTTCCCATTGCTCATGCGCAAGCAGAGGCTGAGGGCGATCCGTTAGCGGCGCATATTGGCGTGACGGCGCGGGCGATGGGCGACTCCATCATTATCCGCTGGGGGCCATCGAACACGGCGTTGTGGCTCGGCGCGAACGAGTCCGGCTACGTAATCGAGCGGTCGGTGGCAGGGGAGAAGAGCTTCTCGCAAATTGGAACACTGATCAAGCCGTGGCCACGCGAGCGGTGGGTGAAGTTTCTGACACCACGAGAGGCATCTACGACCGAGGATTCAGCCATTGACTACACGCAGATCGCATACAGCCTGTTGTACGATTCCACACAGGCTGGCGTGGCATTGCAGTCAGGCATCGAGGACGAGAAAGAAATCAGCCAGAAGCAAGCTTCGCTCGACATGAGCCGAAGCTTCGCGCTTATCGCCGCCGACCGCGACGCGGAAGCTGCCGAAGGTCTCGGCCTTCGCTTCGTGGATCACAATGTCCAGCGAGGTGTGCGCTACACCTATCGTGTTCGCCTTGCACGGCAGCTCGCGATCTATCATGCCGATAGCGGGAGCATTACGATTGAGAACGTCCCTTACGACAAAGCGCTCTCGCGGAAGACGATTACGCCCGTCGAAGGTGACCGCACAATCTCGCTCAACTGGCCGGCGTCGCCGAAGCTTGGCTCCTACATCGTGAGCCGCAGCGAAGATGGTGGCAAGACGTTCAAACGGCTGAATCGGTATCCGCTGATTACGATTCGGCAATCGGCATTGAAGGCGACCGACAGCGAGAGTTACCTCGACACAACAATTATCAATTATCGTCCATACATCTATCGGATTGCCGGAACGACTTCGTTTGCCGATCTGGAAGTCGTTGGCGAAGCGCACGCCATGGGCCGCGATCTCACGCCGCCGGGGATGCCGCTCATCAGCAATCCGAAACAGATTTCGGACCACGCGATAGAGGTCACATGGGAAATGGCCGAACCGGTCGCCGGAGATCTCAAAGGATTTCGCGTCTTGCGCGGCGAGAGTGATTCTGGTAAGTTCGATCCAATTTCGCAGACGCTTCCGCCAAGCACCCGAACATTTACCGACACACATTTCTCCGACACCGTTCATAACTACTATGTGATCGAGGCGTTCGACACGGCGCGAAACATGAGCCGCTCCTTTCCCGCCTATGCGCCGCTGATGGATACGACGCCACCTATCGCGCCGACATGGCTTAGCGGCACGATGGATACGAATGGCATCGTCACACTGAAGCTGAAAGGCAACACAGAGCGCGACCTGATGGGCTACCGCCTGCTGCGCGCGAATGCGCCCGAGCACGAGTTCTCCGCGATTCAGGAATCCTATGTCGATCCTGAAGTACCGGAAGCGCGCCGAACAACGTACAGCGATACCGTCACGCTCGTCTCGCTCACGCCGTTTGTCTATTACCGCGCCCTCGCGCTCGACCGGAATTACAACGAGTCGCCCCTTTCCGCGATTCTCGCTGTGCCGAGGCCGGATATTATTCCGCCGGTGCCACCAGTCATTACGGGCGCGACTGTTACCGACACCAGTGTGACAATCGACTTCATCCCATCTTCGAGCAAAGATGTTCGCACCCAAGTGCTGCTGCGCCGTGAAGGCTCCGGTGCATGGATGACAGCGAGTGAAATGAACGCGGCCGCCAAGCGCGCCACCGATACCAAAGTCACGCAGAACACGGCATACGAATACGCGATGCAGGCGATCGACACGACCGGCAATCACTCGAAGTTCTCGGGAACAGTGACAGCAAGGCCGTATCGCCGTTCGCTCATCGATGGCGTCCGCGATCTCCGTGTCGTCGCAATTGATAGTGGCCGTGCGATGCAACTGACATGGACAAACCCTTCGATCAACCCGTTGCGACTAATCCTTTATCGCGGGATGGGAGATAAGCCGGTGGAGCAGTACACAACCATCGCGGATGGCGCAAGCCAGTTCGTTGACCATGTTGTGACGCGCGAGGCCTCCTATACGTATGCGATCAAGGCGTTCGATGCGAATGGCACGGAATCGAGACTTAGCATACGGGTCAGCGTCACGGCGCGCTGAGGTGTTCTATACGGCTTGTGCTTTTGTCGAAGTAATTGTCTTCGTCGCGAGCTTGCCATTCTCCGTCACGACGGTTGCGGCCGGCGCAAGTGGCCTGACCCGTTCGCCGATTTGCTGGCGCCACATCGCATAGTAGAGACCTTTGAGCGCGAGCAAGTCCTCGTGCCGGCCAGACTCGATGATCTGGCCCTGTTCGAGGACGAAGATTCGGTCGGCATGCATCACGGTCGAGAGCCGGTGCGCGATCATGATCGTGATGAGATCGGTGCGGCTCGATACTTCGCGGATCGTCTCGGTGATCTCTTCTTCGGTCAAAGAGTCGAGCGACGATGTTGCTTCATCGAAGACGAGCAAATTCGGTTGCCGGAGCAGCGATCGAGCAATAGAAAGCCTCTGCTTCTCACCGCCCGAGACTTTGACGCCACCTTCACCAATGACCGTGTCCAATCCTTGCGTGGCTCGGGCAAGCAAGCCTTGACACGCGGCCTTGTTCAGGACATCCATACACTCAGCATCCGTCGCACCGGGTCGGACAAAGAGCAAGTTCTCGCGGATCGTGCCGCTGAAGAGTTGCGTGTCCTGCGTAACCATCCCAATCCGCTCGCGCAGTTCGTCGAAGTCGATGTCGGTGCCGGAAATGCCATTGTAGAGGACACGGCCCGCTTGCGGCGGATAGAGTCCGACCAAGAGCTTCACAAGCGTTGTCTTGCCCGCGCCGGATGGGCCGACGAATGCGATCGTTTCGCCACGCCGCGTCTCAAACGAAATGTTCGTGAGCGCGAAGTTCGATGACGAGAGATGCTTGAAGGAAACATCATCGAATGTGAGCGACTGAATCGTCCCAATCGCTGCCGGGTTTGCGGGCTTGCGCTCGATTGGAGTCTTCAGCAAGTCCTCGAAGATATTCAGCGACGCTTCGGCTTCGCGGAATGTGTTGATGATGTTGCCAAGCTCCTGCAATGGGCTGAAGATGAAGAATGAGTAAATATAGAGCGCGAAGAACTGCCCGTAGGAGATGGCCTGCGTGAACACGAGGTAGAGCATCAGGAACAGGATGCCATTACGCAATCCGTTCACAACTGTGCCCTGTATGAAGCTCAGACGACGGATGTATTTCACCTTTTCGAGTTCGAGGAGCAGGATCTTCTCGGTCGTGGAGTTCAATCGTTTAATCTCCTGCTCGGCAAGACCGAGGCTCTTCACGAGCTCGATATTGCGAAGGGATTCGGTCGTCGATCCGGCAAGCGCGGTCGTTTGCGCGACGATCTTCTTTTGAATCGTCTTGATCTTCTTTCCCAGCACCCAACTCATGTAGCCAATGACCGCCATACCGAAGAAGTAGGCTGGCACGATGCTCCAGTGGACGTAGAACGAGTAACCAATGACGAAGAGTACACCGATGAGCGTGGTGAATACAAATCCCACTGCCGACTGGATCACACGTTCTGTGTCAAGTCTGACCTTCTGTAGCTTGCCGAGCGTCTCGCCGCTTCGCTGGTCTTCGAAGACCTGATACGGCAGATTGAGGGAGTGCTCGACACCCTCGCTATATATTTGGACGCCGAGGCGTTGCGTCAGAACGTTGGTGTAGTAGTCTTGAAAATTCTTTGCCACGCGCGAGACGAACGCGGCTCCCATCATGAGCAGAATGAGTGGCCCGACGCCGCCAAAAAACTCGGAGGAAGAAAGCTCTTGGAATTTCTTGACATAATTGTCGAGAATCCGAGCGAAAAGCATCGGATCGACGAGCGAGAAGAGCGTATTGATCGCCGCCAGCCCGAGCGTGAGCGCGACGAGTTTGCGGTATCCGCGAAGATATCGTAATAGTAGTTTCATAAGTATGTTGCGACGACGACCGTGGATGATCGCTCATCCACTCCACGTTTCAACGAATATTTTAGTGTAGGGTTTCCGCGGGTGAGAAGAGCGGAAGGGATGAGATGGACCGAAGGGACGAAAAGGACTCAGAATTGGCCCTTTGCATGGCTTGAGTCTCTTATGTGCTATGCTCGAGATCAGCCAGCACCCTCGCCCGCTCGTCGATCAGCCCATCTTTCAAGAACTTTTGGATATTTGTACCAGATGAGCCAATTTGGACATGAGTCTGGGAGTCGACCGGGACGTATTTCTTCGCCAGCCCAAGATGAGTGTTCGAGGTCATGAGGTATGATTCAATCGCACTCCGCATAGCGTTCAGAAGTTCGCGATTGTCGCCTCGAATCGCATTCGGAAGACTGGCTTGGCCGTTTGCAATTGCCGCCTCAGTCTCTTCCAACTTCGTGTAGTCTTCCGGCAAAAGATACCCGCGCTTCAGATAATCGCCGTGATTGAACTCGTAAATGATGGCATCCGCGACCGTCAGGACCTCAGGCGGATACTTCCGGTCAAAGGCCACTTCGAAGACATGCTTGAGATCGACTCCGAGGAGCAAATCAATAATGTACGACCACGGCTGATCGCCGGCATTCACGCCACGCAAGTCTCGTCCCTGGACAACAACATTTTGGAAATACTCCGTCAAGGCGCGGAATTGGTCGCGGTCGAGCGTTCTGCCTAACTCGCGGTTCACCTCCACGATTTGAGAGAAATCCTTTGCCGCGCCACTCAGAAGATCGACAACCTCCCGTGTTGCGGGACCGGCGCAAAGTTGCTTGTACGCTTCCAGCAACCCAAGCGCCGCTCGCTGGAAGAGCTGCATCCCTAACCGGTTGGCTCCTGCAAAGTCGGCTTCATCCTTGCCGGGAAGGAATTGTGCGTGAAGACCATCTACCTCTGGATTGTGAAGCAGATAGAACACAGCAAGAAACCGGGTTTCGACACCGAGTGACGCAGCGAGCAGGATCATCAGCGATTCGACATCCCTCAATGCGGATTCCAAAGCTTTTGATGGCACCGCCCGCTGATGCCGAAAGAGCGAGCTGTGGATCATCGAGATGTATGTGAATCGCTCGCGCTCGTTCGGGCAATCACGATTGATTACTTGACAGGCAAGGATCGATTCTACTGCCACTATTTCGAGAGATTCTCTCTCGCCGGTATCGATCGTCTTGTTCAATTCTGGAAGCCGAATGCGCATCCAGGCGGAGTAATCATCGGGCGAATGTGGTGCTGGCAAGTTGGGTTGTTATCTTGACGTTAGAAATATCCGAGTCGGTTAACAAAAGGAACGCGAGGAATTCCACAATAGTCCATCAGACTTCCACTTTCGCCGTAGGCCCGAAAAAGTTGCGTAACTTTGTGGTAGCAGGTTACTCATACCTGTTCGGATAATCCCCAATAGGACTGGAGATCATCCGTCGTCGTCCGTCTCGTTGCGGCATCTCGATCCGCGATAGTGCCGGTTCCATACCGGAATGGGTCGGATTCGGGGTATCCGCGCAAAGGTGGATGGTTTTTCCATTTCCCACAATCCAGCAGGTATGTTATGCATCCATCTTTCCGTGTTTCCCTACTGACCAGTATCTTTCTGACGCTGTTTTTGGCATCGGGCGCGGATGCCCAGCGCATGATCTCCTATCAAGGCACCATCACGAATGGTGCCGCGCTCAGCGGGCCGCACTCGCTGACCATGAGTCTCTACATGACAGCGAGCGGCGGCACGGCAATCTTCACTGAGACGCAGACCGTCACGTTTACGAATGGCGTGTTCGATGTGCTCATCGGCAAGGTCAGTAACCTCTCGCCGCTCGCCTTTACAGCAGGGAGTCCTCATTGGCTCGGCGTGCAAGTCGATGGCTCGGCGGAACTCACGCCACGCTCCCGGCTTGTGGACGTGGCTTCGGCCTTCTTCGCGGACACGGCGAGTTTCGCGCGGTCGGTCGCACTCAACGGGATCAACGCGGTAACCTCGGTCAACGGACTGAGCGGCACCCTCACGTTGCAAGGCGCCAATGGGGCCTCTGTTAATGCGAACCCGAACGGGACGATTACCATCAACGCGTCGGGTGGCAGTGGTGGCACCATCACAAGTATCCAGAATACGGACGGTGCCTTATCGATTGTCAGTGCTGCCACGGCTACGATCAACGTGCAGAATAGCGGCATCAAGAATGGAATGATCGCCGATGGTGCGGTCACGAGTAGCAAGATCGGCTCCGGTTTGGCAACGAACGGACAGATCCTTACGGCGAACGGCTCCGGCGGATCCGGATGGCAGACGCCCGCATCCGGTTCGGCCGGATGGTCGCTTGCTGGAAATAGTGGCACGACACCGGGCACCGACTTTATCGGTACGACGGACGCGAATGACCTGCAATTTCGGGCGAATAATATCCAGTCAGGGTTAATCCAGATCGGAAGCAGCGGCACGAATACCGGTTTTGGGTTCGGGATACTGGGGAGCAATACGGGATACGGCAACTCCGCCATAGGGTTCAAGGCGCTCTTTTCAAACACATCCGGCTATGGGAATACGGCTCTCGGCGATAGCACGCTCTTTTCCAACACGACGGGCTACCTGAATATGGCCAGTGGGCTCAATGCTCTCCTTTCCAACACGACGGGATACTACAATACCGCGAGCGGGGTCGATGCGCTCTATTCCAACACGACGGGAAATGGGAACACGGCCAGTGGGCTCTGGGCGCTCTATTCCAACACGACGGGAAACGCGAATACCGCCAGTGGCAATCAAGCTCTCGCTTTTAACACCACTGGAATGAACAATACGGCCAGCGGCCAACAATCGCTCTATCGGAACACAACGGGTGCGAATAACACCGCGAGCGGCTATCTTGCGCTCTTTGCCAACACGACGGGCTTCTCCAATACGGCCACCGGTGCCGATGCACTCTATTTCAATACATCCGGTTACGAGAATACGGCTTTCGGCGGTTACGCGCTCTATTCCAACACGACGGGACAATCTAATGTCGCCAGTGGAGTCGAGGCACTCACTTCCAACACGACGGGATACGACAATGTCGCCAGTGGAGTCCGGGCACTCAAGTTCAACACCACGGGAAACAGCAACACCGCCAGTGGGTTCCGGGCGCTCGCTTCCAACACGACAGGAAATAATAACACTGCGATTGGTAGTGGTGCACTCTGGACCAACACGACAGGAAGTTATAACACTGCGATTGGATATAGCGCAGACGTTAACTCATACAGCTTTTCCAATGTAACCGCGCTCGGCTATGGGGCGACTGTGACCGGAAGCAACACCATTGTGCTGGGAAATCTCAACATTACCTCTCTCCAGTGTAATGTTCAGAGTATTTCCGCGTTGAGCGATGCGCGCGTAAAGGATGACATTACCGAGGATGTCAGCGGACTGCCATTTATCCTTCGGTTGCGACCAATTACGTATCGCCTGAATCTTGCCAAGGAGAGGGCAATCACCGGCGAGCGCGATATGCCCGAGTATCCCGGCAAACACGATGTCGAGAAGATCGTCTATAGCGGGTTCCTGGCGCAGGAAGTCGAGCAGGCGGCGAAAGATGCCGGCTACAACTTCAGCGGAGTCGAGCGTCCGGCGAACGAGCACGATCTCTATCATCTCCGGTACGGCGATCTCATCACGCCATTAGTGAAGGCCGTCCAGGAGCAAGAGCAGACGATCGAAGAATTGCGGAAAGCGAACGCCCTGTTGCAGGTGCGGCTATCGGCGATTGAGCTAAAGGTCAATGGCGTCGCCGCGAGAAAATAGGAGACGGATTCGAGGGATACTCGAACGGCCAGGAGCAATCGTGGGCTTTTCTTTTAGTAATCCCTGACGCTCAACTCTTTGAGCTGTTCCCGTATGATATTAAGGCCGACGGTCAGTTCGTCGCGTGTGATATTCAGCGGCGGACGGAAGCGGATCGAGCGGTCGCCGGCGCCGATCAGGATCAGCCCCTCTTCGAAGCACTTCGCTTTCAGAAGATCGCGCATTTGCGCTTCCGCGAGATCGAACGCGCACATGAGACCGCGACCGCGGGCCTCGGAGACAAGCTCGGGGAATTCCATCGCAAGTTTCTCAACCTCTTCGAGCAGGAATTCGCCTTCGATTCGGGCGTGCTCGACGAGTTGCTCCTCCGTGATGATTTCGAGATACCGCTGGCAGCGCAGCATGTCGACCAAGTTGCCGCCGAAGGTCGAATTGATCCTGCTCGACCGCTCGAATACGTTGTCGAACACTTCATCGACCCGCTTCGACGACAAGAACCCGCAGACCTGGGTCTTCTTGCCGAAGCTCATGAGATCGGGCTGCACGAAGTGCTCGTGCGCCCACATCTTGCCGGTCAGTCCGATGCCGGTTTGCACCTCATCGAAGATGAGCATGGCGTCGTTTTCGTCCGCCAGTTCGCGCAGGGAGCGGAAGAATGCTGGTGAAAAATGATGGTCGCCACCTTCGGCCTGAATCGGCTCGATAATAATCGCCGCGATGTCGTCAGGATTATTGATGAAGGCTTCCTTCATCTGTTGTACGGCGCGCGCTTCATCCTTGCTGGCTTGCTCGCGAGTTGCTTCGGTCAGTGGGAAGTGTAAAAACGGCGAGTCGATGCGTGGCCAGTCTTTGAACTTTGGAAAATAGATTGTCTTGTTCGGGTCGGTGTTCGTCAGCGACATGGTGTACCCCGAGCGCCCATGAAATGCGTATCGGAAGTGCATAACCATCCTGCCGCGTTCGGCGGTGTAGCCGCGAATGAAATTCTTACGCACCTTCCAATCGAACGCCGTCTTGATCGCATTCTCGACCGCGAGCGCACCACCCTCGATGAAGAAGGCGTGCGGCATATACTCAGGCATTGCCAGCCGCGAAAAGGTCTCAACGAATTCGGCCATCTCCACCGTGTAGGCATCCGAACTGGACGGTTTGTTGACCGCCGCGCGTCGAAGTTTCTCCTGAAACCCCGGCTCGAACATTTTTGGATGGTTCAGGCCGATCGGACTTGAACCAAAGAACGTAAAGAAGTCGAGGAATCGCTTGCCGCTTCGGGCGTCTTCGATCCACGAGCCGCGCGAGCGTTCAAGATCGACGACGAGATCCAACCCATCGGCCAGCATGTGCCGGTTCAGGGTCTCATGGACTTTGTCAGGAGCAATGCTGATTGGCTCGAACTTGGTGCTCTTCGGGGAAGAGAAGCCGTTCGTCGTGGGTTTGCTTTCGGTTAGCTGGGAGGCTTTCATAGTAGTTTCCAAACAAAACTCGGCGAGAATAAGGTCTCACGGCACTTTTGAGCCGGTTTTGGCCTATTCAGTCCATCAAGACCGTATTCATTTTCCTTATTCGCATTTACCAGCGCCTCATTTCGCCGCTGTTTCCGCCGTCGTGCCGGTTTTATCCGACCTGCTCGGAGTACGCCGTGCAGGCCATCCAGCGGCATGGAATATTTGCCGGTGGCTGGCTTGCCGTAAAACGCATCGGAAAGTGCCACCCTCTCCACAAGGGCGGCTTCGATCCGGTACCATAGCCCCCAGTCACAGCACCTTAGCACTTCAGCACTTCAGACTTCAAGTATGGCAACCAAACTTCTCGGCGCGTCACTTGCGGCAGTCCTCATCCTCGTGGTGCTCGCCGCGCTCGGTGTGTTTGCGGGCAAGGTCGGGCTGTTCTTTACGTTGCTGCTGGCTGCGGCATTAATACCAATGCTGATCGCGGCCTATGCCGCGCTGAAGCTACGTGCGAAGAAACGAGATGATGTCGAGCGGGCGCGCGGAAGCGTGCTCAAGCACGTCTGGGAGGAGCAGCAACACCGCGAGTGGTGATGGTTCAGGGATGGTATGCCTTGCGCGCGTAGTATTCGAGGGAGTCCTTCGTCGAAGCGCCCGGCGTGAAGCTTCCACTGACAACCGTGCCATTCAGACCGAGCACGAAGGATTCCGTTCGATAGTAGGTTGGCCCGACGGCCTGCGCAAATTGGATCTCCACGCGCTCGGTGGAGTCCGAGATGAATTGACTTGTGCGGTGATGCGACGACGCATAGATCGAGACCGTGCGGAATCCGCTTGGATCATTGGCAATCGCGATGGTGCGGACGCTATCGCCCATCTCGGTTCGCACTGAATCGAGCGCGGCAAATTGCTGATCTGAGAAAGCGTCGGTCGTCAGACCGAAGGCGAGAACGACGGGCTTACCCTGATAATCACTCAGCTTGTGGACTTGTTCTGTCGAGTCTCGCCACTTGACCTCGATCCCTGTGCCGGAGCCGACCGATGTGAGCGCATAGAGCGCCGAGACATTACCGGACCACTCCGCGTTCGAATTCAGGAAGTCGGTCGAAGGATTTGGGGATGTCGGCGCGCATGCGGCCAGCAGGAACAGAAATGGGATGTAAGGCTTCATGATAGTATAATGCTTTTGTGAGCTAAAAGTTACAGGAAAATTTTCCCTTTCGGCGGGTGCCCTATGGCCGTCGTTCTGTGTTAGGCATTGCCTATGCCAGATTTCAAGCGCACCCTCATTACTGCGGCGCTGCCGTATGTCAATGCCCCATCACACGTCGGGCACCTGGCCGGCTGCTACCTTCCGGCCGATCTTTACGCCCGGTTCAAGCGATTGAGGGGCGAAGAAATCCTCTTCATCTGCGGTTCCGATGAGCTTGGCGCGGCGATCACCATCTCCGCCGAGAAAGAAGGCGTCACGCCACAGGTCATCATCGACCGGAATCATACGCTGAACAAGGCATCGTTCGAGAAGCTCGGAATCTCGTTTGACTATTACGGACGCACTTCGAGCGCAACGCACCGCGAGACGGCGCAGCAATTCTTCCTGACGGTGCATGATGGCGGGTATCTCATCCCGAGAGAAGTACCGCAACTCTATGATGAAGAGGCGAAGATGTTCCTGCCGGATCGATACGTCGAGGGGACGTGTCCGGTCTGTTCGAATCCAAACGCGCGCGGCGACCAATGCGAACGATGCGGCACGTACCTGGATCAAACCGAACTGATCGAGCCGCGCTCGAAGGTGAGTGGCACAAAGCCCGTCCTGCGAGCGACGAAGCATTGGTATTTCGCGCTCTCCCGATTTCAAAATCAGCTTGAGGACTACGTCGAGAGTCACCGCCGCGATTGGAAGGACAACGTCCTGCAAGGCGCACGAAGCTGGCTGAAGGCCGGATTGCAGGACCGTCCCATCACGCGCGATCTCACCTGGGGCATTCCCGTGCCGCTCGAAGGCGCCGAGGGCAAAGTGCTTTACGTATGGTTCGACGCGCCGATTGGATACATCAGCGCAACTAAGGAAGCACACCCTCCCGATTGGCAGACATGGTGGCAGGATGAGAACACACGCTGGGTCGCATTTTTGGGAAAGGATAATATCGTCTTCCACACCATTCTCTTCCCGGCAATGCTGATGGCATACAATGCAGCCAAAGCTGGTGCGGGAAGCAATCCTTCATCCCTCATCCCTCATCCTTCATCCTTCGAAAGCTCCTTCATCCTTCCCGATAACGTCCCCGCGAACGAGTTTATGAATCTCGAATCGCAGAAACTTTCGAAATCGCGTGGGTGGATCATCGAACTGCACGAGATGCTCGAACGGTATCCGGCGGATGTGATCCGCTATGCGATTGCGACGATGCTGCCGGAGCAGAAGGACTCTGACTTCACGTGGCGCGAGTTTCAGGCGCATGTGAACAATGAGCTGGCCGACATCTTCGGAAATTTCGCGAACCGCGTGCTGACATTTGCCTCGAAGCACTTCGAGAACAAGATCATGGGCAACCGCAAAGAACTCGATGTAGCAGGGAATGCTCTACTCGCCGGATTCGGAATGCGCGCGAAGGACATTGCCGATCTCTACGAGCGATTCCGCTTGCGCGAAGCAACCAGCGAAACGATGGACTTGGCCCGCTCGGCAAATAAATACTTCAACGACGCCGAGCCGTGGAAGCTGATCAAGTCCGATAAAGAGGAAGCCGCGAAAGTCATTCGTTCATGCCTCGAAGCCCTGCGCGCGCTTGCGATTTACTTCGCCCCGATCACGCCCGATGCCTCAAAGCGAATTCTTTCGACACTCGGAAGCGATGGCTCCGAAGAAAACTGGGACAACGCGCACGAGCCGAAGCTCCACGGACAGGTCGTGCTTGGTCCGATTGAAATTCTATTCCACAAAATCGAGGACGAAACCGTGGCTGAAGAAGTGAAGCGATTAGAAACGATGGCAGCCAAAGTCGATGCTGTGGGCGCCGGGGTCGGCGCCCACCACGCGGACTCAGCACTCAGCACTTCTGGTGCAACCATGGTTGCGCCAGAGCACTCAGCACTCATCTCCATCGACGACTTTAAGAAGATCAAGCTCCGCACGGCGCTCATTCTCGAAGCCGAGCGCGTGCCGAAATCGAAGAAGCTGATCAAGCTCCAAATCTCTTTGGGCGATGAGAAACGCCAGATCGTTGCCGGTATTGGCGAGAAGTACACACCGGAACAATTAGTCGGCAAGATGATCGTCGTCGTTGCGAACCTGAAGCCGGCGAAGCTGATGGGGCAGGAGTCGAACGGAATGCTGCTGGCGGTGAACGATGAGAACGGCGTTGTATCGCTGGTAGCGCCGGAATGGGCCAGTCCTGATGGACTCGAGGTGCGGTAGGTCAATCCTCGCTGCCCTGCGAACGAATGGCGTGTGCTCGCGTTTCCATTCGCTGTGAAGTTCAAGCTCCTCATCGCTGGTCTTCTCCTCGCTTCGGCACTTCCCGGCCGAAGCTTCGCCGGTGTGATTGACTCGACGCAGTGGCCGTTTCCGGATACAATATCAATTACTTATACGCTCAGCGGAAGATTTACGACCCACCTCAGTCAAAGTGTTCAAGGCGGCTCTCCGATTGATAGCACATGGACGCACTGGAACAGTGAGACACCGTTAGCATTTCTTTCGCCATACACGATAACAACATTCTCATTGAACGACCTTAAGTCGATCGATTCGAGTGGCTGGCATCTGAGTAAAAGCAATATTGCGAGTTCCGCATCACTTGATCTCGTGCTGGATACTAATAAGCATGAGATTGTGAAGTTCTTTTTTCACGAATGGTTTCTCCATTTTCAATACAACAACTATTACGATCTGGTCTTATCAAATTTATCTTACAACAAGAATGCGATTGATTTCACAAACAATGATTTGTGGCGCCACTTCGTCTCGACTTATTACTCTTCCGATTACCAAACCAGCAAGAGCGAAACGAAGGAGACGTTCTGTTGCATCACGGGCCTCTCTATCTTTGGAAAGACGTTAGTACCGGGTTTTCAGACTCTATCACTCCTTGACTTTGGCCCACTTATTCTCAATATGAATCGTGATTCTACGTTTGCTATCCATAACTTCAGCGATACGGTACTCACTGTTCTTGCATATGATCTTTTGAATCACGACAGCGGCTTCTTCCTCCAAGACACGACTCTTCATTCCATTCCAGCGCAGGATAGCGGGACAATTACGATTCGATTCTTGCCAACGAAGCGGCAAACCTATTTTGACACGATCAAGATTGTGACGGATCAAGAGGTCACCAATTCTTACGCGATTAGCCTGACCGGTTCTGTGCAGCCGCTGCAATCTGTTGCGCCCGGATTAGGATTAGAGAGTCTCATTCAAGTATCACCGAATCCCACCACCGACCACGCCACCCTTCGCATCACCGCCGCTTCCAATCTGGAAGCCGTCACGCTTCGCATCTACGATGCCGCCGCCCGGCTTGTTGTGAGCAAGTCGTTCGGTCATCTGAGTGCGGGACTGAATGAGATTCCGATTGAACTTCCCAGCACATCGGGCATCTATCTTGCCCGTGTTACCGCTGGCGAAAGGGCTGTCGGAAATTTGAAAATCGTCGTCCAATGACGTGAGCGTTGTTCGTGCGTTAGGTCAATCCTCGCTGCCCTGCGAACGAATAGCGCGTGCTCGCGTTTCCATTCGCTGTGAAGTTCAAGCTCCTCATCGCTGGTCTTCTCCTCGCTTCGGCACTTCCCGGCCGAAGCATCGCCAGTGTGATCGACTCGACGCAGTGGCCGTTTCGGGTACCGATTAATTTTTCCTTCACACTGCCCGGCAGCATCAGCTACACCGGCAATTGGCCGCCAAATCAACCGGCCACAGGCACTATATATGAGCCAGCAGGGCCCGGATCTCCAACTCGCCCCGGATACGCGTGGACGCTGACGCGCGATGAGATTTCATTTGTGGACTCGCTGGGCTGGCACTTCGCGCTGCATGGGTATGCAATTGAGGCAGTCCTTGTGCTCGAACTAGACACCCTGAGGCACCACATTACTTCGCTCACATATCATTCGGAGATTAACGACGCTCCAAGCGCCTTGGGAAGTTGTGATCTAAAGATGAGCGACCTCATCTATGATTCGCTTGGCATTCACTCGCCGGATAGCGATTTCAATCGTCATGTGTCCATCCTTCGCTACGGACGCACTATTGGGTTCCCGAGTCAATGGTCAGCGGTCAGCAATCTTGAATCTCCCGGTGGGAATCCGACCCTCGATATTTTCGGGCAGCATCTCGCATGCACATTCCGGCCACCAGACACGGTCGATTTTGGAGTTGGTGTTGCGGGAGGTCACAAGGATTCTGCGATCGTATTCCGAAACGCAAACAATATCCCGTTGCATATTCTTCGGTATGGATTCACGACTCCAGACGATGGATTTTCTCTTGTGGACTCTAACTTACACACCATCGCTCCATTCGATAGCGGAAGAATCGTCATTCGCTTTGCACCTCGATACGATCAACAGTACACCGATACGCTTCAGGTAGTGACAGATGAAGCCTTTTCGAACGTGTATGCTACCGTGCTGACTGGCACCGCAAAAGGCATTGACCCGATGCTTTGGCCGTTTCCGGATACGATATGGATCAAGTACAGTGCATTCGGAAATTACTCGGGATATGGATGGTCGCAATTCGGCGGCCAGGAAACCCGGCATCAATATACGAGACTTCCAAGCGCCGATTCACTCTTTTCATCGAGATTCCCAAGTTCTCAGCAGTTCTTCACGCGCGCGGACATCCTTCGCGTCGATTCTACGGGTTGGCTCCTCCTAAAGGGAGACTACCCAACCGATATGCTCTGGCTCAACATGACCCTCGATACAGTGAATCATGTCGTTCTCTCGTTTGACCTCAAAGAGCGAGGCTATTGGAACGTTGACGCGCTGAGTGCCGAGGTCTATTTGAAGAACTTAAGTTACTCGCGATCGAGCTTCAACTTTAGAGACCAGATTATCTTCAATGAAATCACTTTTATCGATTACACTGATGACTATGAGCATAGCTACGGTGCTGACGTGATCGATTTCTGTTGTCCTACAAGTCTTGCGATGTTTGGAGACACACTGAGAGCTGCCCTAAGCTGCCCGGTGCTCATGTATTTTTACCCTGTTTCCGTCAACTCGACCTCCGACAAAGATTTGACTATTGCGAACACCAGTACCAGCGATATTAAGATCTTGAGCTACACACTCAAAGGGTCAGGCTTTCAACTTCTCGACACATCGCTTCACGATCTCGCTACGGGTGGGCATGGTAGGATTCGGGTTCGGTTCAACCCAACGCAAGCACAATCCTACTCGGCAACACTAACGATTGCAACTGATGAGGATCAGTATGCTGTATACTGGGTGACACTTTTCGGCGCCGGAGAAGCCCCCCAATCGGTGGATCCTTCGCCTGCACTCAGCACGCACCTAACTATCGAGCCTAATCCTGCCGCCGATCACACCACACTTCGCTTCATCGCCGCTTCCGATCTGGAAGCCGTCACGCTTCGCCTCTACGATGCCGCCGCGCGGCTGGTTCGCACTCAGGATGTCGGCCATCTGAGCGAGGGAGAGCATGAGATCCCAATTACGCTGCCTTCGATGGACGGCATGGCGTTTGTCCGGATCACAGCGGGAGGCGCGGTGATTGGGACTGTCGGCATTGCTGTGAGTCACTGAGGGAGCGGCGTACCCGACGGCGCAACCGGGAGGCGCGCCTGGCAGGCGCAAAGAAAACTTGAGTTTTTCATGTAACAATTCGTCCGGTTCGGAGTTATACTACCTACTGTTATGGGCACCTATCCAAAAATAGCGCGCTTTGTCTCACCGAAGTTTATTCATGAACTCCAAACATAAATCGGAAATCAAAAAAATTTGCGGTGTCTCGATTCTGGCGTGGAAACGGCATTGTTCATGAAGCACAAACGCTCGCGCAGCACTCATGCTTATGGAAAACGTCTTGTGAGCTTTCAGGGTTAGTGATGTTCTTAGGTGACAAACCAACACTCACAGTCATGATGTCTTTTCTGAGAGTCCTGCTTCTGCTCGTAGCACTTCCGATTGCATCGTCGGCTCAATGGTCATCCGACCAAAAGCTCTCGACGGCCGACACGAGTTGCGTGCTCAACGAGAACATGGGCCACTGCCTTGCAGTGAGTGGGGACTGCGTCTATGTTGTGTGGAATGACGCGAGCAACCACTTCATGTATCACACGCATTCGTATGACGGCGGCGCGACGTGGAGTCCGAATTCTGTCATTGTTAATGTAGCCTCGGACTTTCCTGCGATCGCCGCTTCGGGCGGCTATGTGCATTTCGTTTATCGCAAGGACAGCACTTCGTGGTACATGCAGTCCACCGATGGCGGCCAGACGTGGCAGCCGCCTGTCTCACTCGGATACTACTATTGGTGGCCGACTGTTACGTGCTCCGGCGCGAAGGTGTTTGTCGCGCTCAATAGTAATGTGCCGGGCAATTCCGAGGTCTGGTTTCGCCGCTCGATGGATAACGGCGCGACGTGGGATCCGGTCGTGCAGATTTCGAATGCGGCGGGCCGCTCGGAAGATCCGACGATCGCGGCCGCAAACGGCTGCGTTCACATGGCGTGGAACGACGACCGGACGGGCGTCATGCAATCATGGTATCGTCGCTCGACCGATAATGGGGTGACGTGGGGTTCCGAAACACAATTGACGCAGACCACGGCCTCCTGTTACTTCCCAATTCTTTGCGCCACGGGCGCGAACGTCGATCTCGCATATGGTGACCGGCAGACCGGCAACTTCGAGATTTACTTTAAGCAGTCCACAAATTTTGGCGCGACCTGGGGCAGTTCGAAACAAATGACCCATGCCGGCGGCAACAATACGGAGGCGTATCCCGTGACCGCTCGCAGCGGCGCTGACTTGTGCATGGTCTGGTTTCTCTTCAGCGGTGGTGTATACTACCAACATTCTGGCGATGGCGGTGCCTCATGGGACGCTGTCGACACGTTAGTGAGCCAGTCGTCGAAGCCGGGCAGCCCGTTTGTCGCTGTCGGGAATTCAAAGACACATGTGATTTGGGTCGATCATCGGGATGGGTATTCGGCGGTGTACTACAAGCGGAATGTTACAAGAGATACGACCGGCTTCTTTTTCGCTACAGTCACCAATAAGTTGATCGACAGCGGAATGTGCTTCGACACGGCAATATTCCTTTTGGATACCGGAGCCGTCGCCCTTAGGATTACGTTCGATTCCATCATCGGTTCAGATACTTCAATCTTTAGGATTGGTGCCCCGTTCACAATTTACCCGGACTACTGGGTGAAAATTCGTGTTCGATTATGCGCCGACAAGGTGCAGACTTACGCTGACACTTTATTCTGCACAGTCGAAGATACGGCCTCGCATGTATCACGCCAGAGCAAGATCATCATCCGTTGGCGGGGAGTAGCAGTACCGCAGTTGTCGCTCAGTCTTCCGCTGCTTGACTTTGGGAAGATCGATTCCGGCAGCAGTTCTGAGCGGTCGCTTAGCATCTCTCTTGCCCTGGATAGCTCGCACCGACAGCCATCCAATAGCGCCATGGTGGATTCAGTTGTAATCAGTGGCTCGCCAGAGTTTGTTATTTCGTCTCCTGTCACGCCGTCGAAGATCGCGTCCGGAGCCTCAGCGTCAGTCGCTATCGCATTCCATCCGGTCACAGTGGGTCAAGCGAGTGCAACACTTTCTATTTTCGCATCGCGGACTGTCGCATCGCATCAAGATACATTGCGGGTGACCTTGAATGGAGTTGGCGCAGCGGTTTCCAATAACCAAAGCACCGTCCAAACAAGCGATCTCATCAACCGACTGCAAATCTATCCGAACCCGGCGAATGAGAGTCCATCGCTCTTCATTTCGAGCCGGACAAATTTGAGTGAGGTTCAGATCAAGTTCTATAACGCCGCCGGTGTCCTGATCGGCGCACAGGATGTTGGCGCGCTGAGTGCGGGAGCGCACACGATCCTACTCACACTTCCCGAGCACTCCGGCCCGATGATCGTGCGGATCGTTGCCGGCAGTGTGCCGCTCGGAGAGCTGAAGATCGTCCAGACTCGGTAGCTTAGTGCGCGACCGTGAATCGCGCGGAACGCACTCCCGCATTTGTCTCGACGGTGCAGAAGTAGACGCCACTCGGCATCGCTGCGACATCGAGAGAGAATGCGCTCGCGCCGGAGGGTGATCGCACCATGTCAATCGCGCGGACGACTCGGCCCAGCGCATCGAGGATGGTGAGTTGCCGGATGGTCTCTCCCGGAATCGCGAACTGAATTTGCGATGAGGCCGGATTCGGAGAAAGGCTAAGCACGCTGGATGCCCGGTTCTGGGTGGCTACGGACGCTCCACTGGCGACTCCCACCCCATAGAGGGCGACGACCACAACCAACCCACTGTGATCGTAAACAAACATGCGCGTGCTATCTCCTCTCACATCATGGGGGTGATATCCAACGGTGATCGTCATACTTTTGCCCGGTGCGAGTGTCGTAGCCGTCTTCGGCGAGGTGACCGCAAACACCAGCGAGCCAAGGGTAGAGGCAGAATCGATAAGGTGCGCGATGGAATCGATATTCGTGATCGTGAGGGACTCCGAGCCGCTCGAACCCGTATCGGCAGCGCCAAAGTTTAGCGTCATTACGCTTTGCCTGAGGAGCGGGATCTGAGAATAACGGGCTATCAGGAAATTGTTTTGGAACGCCGAGGGGAAGGAATTGCCAATCCCGACGAAGTGACTCAGCGTGGGCGGACCATCCAGCTTCCCGACCGGGACAAATCCAATAATATAGTTTCTTCGCGTGCCGAAGTCGGCATCGAGCTTGCACAGGCCGTTGACGCCAAATGAGGAGTCAACAATCCCGCGAGAGAAGAACTTGACGGCCGCGCTCTTCGAAAGCGCCTCGTTCGTTTCCCCAGCGATGAGAAGACTGCCATCGTTCGAGACAGTAATCCCATGTGGCACAAACAGGGTAAAGATTGGGTCGCTGACAAAGCCGTTCTTGCCGTACGCCAGATCGAGTACTCCATCCTTGCTGAAGCGAAAGAGTGCGAACGGCACATGGCTCGACGTATCTGTGAGGGAGCCGACAACGTACAGATGGTTGTCCTTTGAGTAAGTCGACACAGCCGGAGTGCGGATCAGCACGCCTGTCTTCAGCAATCCGTTAACTCCGAATGTTGAGTCGGGTCGGCCATTTGTATCCAGACGGCAGAGCACTATCGACGAATCGGTCGATGACCGGCCGATGAACAAGTAGCGGCCATCAGGAAGGTGATATCCTCGTGCTTGGTAGACTCCCACCCCGCGAAGCTTTGTTGTGCCATTTGTTCCGAAGTTAGAATCCAGAACCCCCAACGATGTGAACCACGCGGCATAGAACCAAGTACTGTCGCCAACAAGCGAGCTGTAGGTATGGCCCATCGCGACAAAGCGTTGCACACCACCGACTCGCAAGGTATCGATATTTGTAAGCTCACCGGCCTCGGCGCCAGCATCCCAAATGACGAAACGTCCATTCGTATGGAAGAGAGAATCCGGAGTCCCATTCGCTTTGATCCGATAGACCGTCGGTTGGAAGGGGCTGACTGACTTGCCGGTGTCTCGGGAACAAGCGCCCGCAGCAAGAATGCTGTTATCCGGCATCAGCAGAAGCTGGAGCGGATAATCGTTGCCGCTCCAGCTCAGATCAGCTCTGCCATTCGTCCCAAAACCAGGCCACGGATTGCCATAGACATCGTAGTGAGCCAGCCCGAAATGGGTGGTGTTCTGCGTAGCGGTCCCGATCTTTCCTCCGGCGAGCAGGTGCGTGGAAAACCGGCTTGCAAAATAGCAGGTCACCTCACTTCCGGCGCCATCGTATCCGGCGCCCTCAAAGTCGAACTCATACTTGCCGGGAGCCGCCCCGAGCGGATGGAATGCCGAGTCCAGCACGAGCGAGCCGACATTATTCTGAGCGCGCAGGTGCGAGGCAAATGCGAGGCTGAATATACTTATGAGGAGCAGGAAGGACCGTCTCATGGATTAAGAATTACTGTCAGAACCGTGATTCTAAGAGATTTCGAAGATTATCCGATAGAACCAACATCCCATCATTGAAGTCTCAGAAATCTCTTGAAATCGTGGTTCAGACGTCTATTGTCCCGTTAGCACCTTTGGTGTGACCCACATCACAGATAGCCCGCCTCTCCGAGTGCAACGGCAACGAGCGCCAGCACGATGACGAAGAGTGTCATCGCATACTGTTTGTTGACGAGTGCGCGCAACGCGATACTCGCGCCGTTCTCCGCATTCGGATCCACAAGTTCCGCGTTCACCATGTTCAGCACCTTAGTGCCGAGTGGCTTCAGCACCGTAAAGGAGAGAATGAGAATGAATACGAAAATGGATTGCTTCAATGCCAGCCATAGTTCGCTGGAGAAAGGAAAGAACGAGTACTTCATCAGCGTGAGCACCACGCCACTGAACAGAAGCCCATTGCTCCCGATGTTCGCCATGATGGGGCCAATGATCGCTTCGGAATGAATCGCCGTCAGCTCTCCGACTTTGCCCTTGGCCTTCTTCCTCATGGCGGAAAGAATGATGGACATCGTTGCAAGGCCAATAATTACTCCGGCGCTTAGGATATGAAGAATCACAAAGAATGTGTACATAGGGAATTTGATTGTCAAGTGGGATACTGCACGAAACTGAATCTATCTCGAAGGAGTCGTCACAGGCGGCGGCGTAGCGGATTCCATCCGGACACTTTCATAGCCCTTACGCTTGGCGACAACACGATAATCAAACGCGCCACTCGAGTGCGCGCCGCCGTTCTCAATTACATCAAAGCCCGTCAGCCCCTTGACGACATACACGCCGCTGATATCCGAATTCATCTGCACGAAGACGCGCATCGGATTCGCCGAGTCGACCGTGACCGTTGCAAGGAACGTCGGATCGAGTTCTACATGAGCACGGCCACCGACCAGGTTCGCCGAGCCGTAGTCATTGAAATAAACCTCCGCCGCTTCCTCGCAGTAGAGCATCCGCCATCCGTTGCCGACCGGGACGAGCGCGGATTTTAAGCCGGTTGCGGTCTGTGTTCCCTTAACAAAGATCCCTTTCGAGGTATCGCTGAATCCGTTGAAGTATCCTGCGTAAGACGACCAGTTCGATGCGACCCCCATGACACCCACCTGCCCGTTCGCGCTCGCTGAGGCCGCGGAGCCATAGACTCCGATGCCGCCAACGGCTGAAGAGATCCCAAAGACCCCAATGTACCCGCTGCCTATGACGCCATCCCCGCCAACTGCGGAGCCGTTGATCCCGTAGACGCCAGCAGCATGAGCCGCTGAATTTGAAACGTGACCCAAAACTCCGAACACGCCCGAGGCACTGGTGTTTGAATTGAGGTTTTTGCCAAACACGGCGGCGCTCGTTGCCCCACTATAGCTATCGTTGGAATTCGTTTCGCCGAGCACCGCGATTCCGGTGGTCGCAGTCGTCTTCACTTCGAATGCGGTATCTCTGTTTGTTAAGCCCAAATATGGCAATGTCAATGATCCTACTCCTCCCGAACCATTCGAAGCCGATGTGACTCGTCCCTTGCTATCGACCGTCACGGTCGCATTCGTGTAAGTGCCTGACGCCACGCCGGATGATGTCAGCGTTGGATTCGGATAGCTCCCGGTCAAATCGCCGCCGGCTGAACCGCCAGGCGGAAATGTGGACGGCTTGCCGGGAAGGCTCGACCAACTTGCTGTGTCCGGCGAAACCGAAAGATCGACCGTGGGGCCAGATGGATTCGTGATCGTGACACTCTGGTCGCTGGACGTCACTGTCGAAACCGTGCCGCCGCTGGTATTCAGCGCATAAGGGGCCGCCGTTAGCGGCGAGCGCGTGGCGATCTCGTTTGCACCATCAATCGACAGGCCGAGCCACATCGGGCGGTCGAAAGTCACGCTCTCCGGTATGGAATCGAGCAGCATGTCGAAGTAGCCGTTCTTCGAAATGACGGTATCCTGCTTGCTGTAAAGCACGACTTTGCCGGTTCGGGTGCCGTAGAGCGCGGCAATCAGGAGATGCTGCCCGTCCGGGAGCGGCGCGCCCCCCTTGGTGGCCAGCACGCCCTGGTACGAAATAGTCCTTGGAATCTGAGCGAAAAGTGCCGCTCGCGGTGTTAGAGCGATGGCAAGAAGAACGATTGCGAGTGGGCGCTTCATGTTCGTATGGGAATTTCGTAGGAGAATCTTGCTACGAAAATAACACGATTCGCGCCCCGTCACAAAAAAATCGAGACGATGCATAGAACTCTCTCACAGCCGCATAGCGCGCAGCCGAGCGCGGCACCACCAGTGGAACACAACCCGTTTTTCGATCTGGGCCTCATCCCAGAGCTTTGCGAGCGAGTCGCAGCGATCGGCTACACCACGCCGACCCCGGTCCAGCGCGAAGCGATTCCACTCATCCTCGAAGGGCACGACGTGATCGGCATCGCGCAGACTGGCACGGGCAAAACGGCGGCCTTTATGCTGCCCCTCATCGACTCGCTGCTCTGCTCGCCTCGGCAGAATAATCGCGAACGGCCCCGCGTGCTTGTGCTCGAGCCCACGCGCGAGCTTGCCGTGCAAGTCCACGAGGCCACAGTCAGCTTCGCGCAAGGCACGAAGTTACGGTCCGTCGTCATCTATGGCGGCGTCGGGCAACGGCAGCAGGAGCGCGAGATTGATAAAGGCTGCGACATCCTGATCGCCACGCCCGGCCGGTTGAACGACCTACTCGGACAGCGCGTCGTCTCCGTTGCCTCGGTCGAATTCCTCGTGCTCGACGAAGCCGACCGGATGCTCGACATGGGATTCCTGCCGCAGATCAAGCGCATCACCGCGCAGGTCCCGCGCGACCGGCAGACCCTTATGTTCAGTGCCACGCTCTCGCATGAGATCGAGGAGTTGGAGCGCCGCCTCACCAACGACCCAACGCTCGTCGAAGTCGGCGGGCGCCGCAAGCCGGCCGAAGGCGTGACGCAGCAGGTCTACTCCGTCATGCGGCTGAAGAAGCCGGAACTACTGCTCAAGCTCTTGCAAGGTTTAGAGCGGGACGCGGCAGTGCCACCGCTCACGCTCATCTTCACCCGCACCAAGCACGATGCCGACCGCGTCGCGCATGTGCTCGATCATGCCGGCGTCAACGTGACCAAGCTCCACTCCGATCTCACGCAAGCCGACCGCACCAAGGCGCTCGCCAACTTCAAGAGCCGCAAGTTCGATACGCTCGTCGCGACCGATGTCGCCAGCCGCGGACTCGACATCGACGACATTAGTCATGTCATCAACTATGAGCCGCCGATGTCCCCGGACGACTACGTCCACCGTGTGGGCCGCACCGCTCGCGCCGAGAAGACCGGCATCGCGATCACGCTCGTCAGTCCCGAAGAGGAGCCGCTCATGCGCGAAATCGAAAAGCGGATCGACACTCAGATTCCGCGCAGCACCATCGAAGGCTACGCCCCGCCGCCGCCCATCGAGATGTCCACCGCCGAACGCCGCCGGCTTAAGGGCTGGTCACGCCGTTGAGCGTGTCCGCGAATGCGTATATTTGAATTCTAAAGTTCATTCTTCGCCAATTTATGCCCACACCAGTTTTGTCTCTTGAGAACGTCACGAAGACGTATGGCCGGCAGCGCGCCGTGAACGCGGTGTCCTTCGATGTGCAGCCGGGAAGTATCTTCGGCTTGCTCGGTCCGAACGGCGCCGGGAAGACCTCCACAATCCGCATGATCACCGGCATTACGATGCCGGACAGCGGCACGATCCGGCTCTTCGGCGAAACGCAGCACGAGGACCACCAGAACCAGATCGGCTATATGCCTGAGGAGCGCGGGCTGTACCGGAAGCTCACGGTGCGCGCGCAGCTCGAATATCTCGGCTCGCTCAAAGGGATGGAGTCGCGTGCGCTCGCATCGGCGATCGACTACTGGCTTGGCCGCTTCGAGATCAAATCGTGGGAGAAGAAGAAGACATCCGATCTCTCGAAAGGCATGCAGCAGAAGGTGCAATTTATCTTGACACTGCTTCACGATCCCGCGCTGCTCGTACTCGACGAACCGCTCTCCGGACTCGATCCGGTAAATGCCGAACTCATCAACGAAGTCCTGCTCGAACTGCGCGACAAAGGCAAGACGATCATTCTCTCCACGCACCGGATGGAGCAGGTCGAGCAGCTTTGCGATGAGATCGCGATGATGAACGAAGGCAAGATTGTCCTCGCCGGTAAGGTGCTGGAGTTGAAAGCGCGCTCGGGCCGCACGCTCGTCGCGATGCGATTCGCGGGCGATGCGAGTTTCCTGAAGACCTATGGCGAGTCGGGCGTGAAAATCCTCGAGCACACGCCGAATGAAATGCTGCTCGAAGTTGGCCCGAGCGAGAAGCCGGGCGATTTGCTGAAGCACGTCGCCGAGTATCTCGAGATCGAGAAATGGGAGTTGGTCAAGCCGCCGATCAAGGAGCTGTTCCTCGAAGCCATTGCAAAGCAACCCCAAGTCGTCGCAACTCTTCAAGCCTGATACTGATGAATAAGACTCTCATCGTCCTGAAGCACGAATTCTTGCAGAAGGTCCGCTCGCGCGCCTTCATCATTATGACGCTGATCGGCCCGCTGCTGATGGGCGCGATCGTCGTGGTTCCAGCCTACTTCGCATCGACGAACACGGGTGACATACGGCACCTGGCTATCATCGATAGCACCGGTCGCTTGGCCCAGTCGATGAAGGCCAGTGTGAACGATACCGCCACTAATGTCTTTGCTAGGGTGGCATCCGCGCTCCAATCAAAAGTATTGCTCGATATTGTTTCGCCGGGGCCGAACGCGATGGATTCTCTCGGCAGATTGGTCGAAGCCAAAGTGCTCACGGGATATATGACGATTCCCGCGAATGCCATCACCGACAGCGCGAGCACTGCGCAGATCAAGCTCCACAATCCGAGCGATTTTACGGCAGTCTCATACCTGAAAGATTCGTATCGCAACGCCGTCCGCGATGCGAAGTTGACTTCGCGCGGCATCGATCCGAATGTAGTATCGAACGTCGAATCGGGCGTACACGTCGAAACGATGAAGCTGGAAGCCGGCACCGAGAAGAAGGATAGCGGCAGCACCGGTGTCATCATGGCCTTCATCACCGCGTTTATTCTGTATATGACGATGATCCTGTACGGCACGATCATCATGAACAGCGTGATCGAAGAGAAGTCGAGCCGCGTGATAGAACTGATTGCCTCGAGCGTGCGACCGTTCCAACTGTTGGTCGGGAAGGTGCTGGGCGTGGCGGGTGCGGGACTGATCCAGATCGGTGTGTGGGCGATCATGCTGGTATTGCTGACGACGCTTGGCCTCACCGCCGCGAGTGCAATGCTGGGGCAGGACGTGCTGCCTTCGATCTCGCCATTTCTATTTCTTTACATGATTCTCTTCTTCATTCTGGGATTTCTGATTTACGCCACGCTCTATGCGGCGATCGGCTCGACGGCTGAATCCGCGAGCGACGTGCAGCAGGTGTCCATGCCGGTCGTGATGCTGCTTGTCGTTCCATTTGTGCTGCTGCAAGGCGTGATCCAAAGTCCATCGAGCACGAAGAGCGTGGTGCTCTCGCTCGTGCCGTTCTTCTCGCCGATCCTGATGCTGGCCCGCATCTTTACCGAGACGCCGCCCTGGTGGCAGATCGTGCTTGCGGTCGCTCTCATGATCGGGACGTTCTTCGGCTGCCTCTGGCTCGCCGCGCGGATTTACCGCGTCGGTATCCTCATGTACGGCAAGAAATTCAAACTCAGCGAGATCGCCAAGTGGGTGAGGTATACGTGAGTGAGATCATGGGTGATCTCATGTAGACAAGCTGCATCATATTAGATGTGAAGGAACGCATAGCTGTGAGAGGCATTTCAAATGGGTGAGGCTGTTTTGTCGTATCTTTGTTACGCAGTCTTCCTGACTGTCGCCGGTTCCCCATTTTCGCGTTTGAGTCCTGTGATTCAGATCCCTCTCTGCCGAACGGCGCCTACTGATTCATTCGTCCACGGTTCTTAACCTGTTAATACCTATGACCCGATTCAGCACCATTTTGGGCTGCTGCCTCTTGCTGCTATCTATCAGCGTACAGGCACAGCAGGCTTCCCACGAGTCCCGAACGCTTAGCTATCAAGGAGCAATCGCGTCCTCTGATGGCACATCCATCAGTGGCGAGCGCGAGATCACTGTCCGCTTCTACTCGGATGCGGATGGACACACGCTCGTATGGCAGGACACCTATCGCGCCGTTGTCGCGAACGGTGTCTTCAACCTCGCGCTTGGTTCGGGCTCACAGCCGCTGCCGGCAAGTGATGTGATGTCGCATCCGCTCTGGGTCGGTACACAGATCGGCACCGCCGAGGAGATGCGGCCGCTCGCGCCGCTGTCATCATCACCCTTCGCGCTTTCGATCGCGGATAACTCTGTGACGAAAGAGAAAATGGCCACCGATTATGTCAGCTCGCTTTCTCTGAACGGCCAAAGGATCAGTGGCCGTGGTGCAGACATCAATCTCGTTACTGGCGATGGCATCAATGCCACCGTCGATCCGGCAACGAACTCACTTCTGCTCCAGGCTGGCGCCACCTCGCTCGAAGGCGCCAAGGGTGGAGCGGTGCAAGGCAATACGACGATCTCGGGATCGCTGACCGTGACCGGCACATCCTTTCTCGGATCGAGCAGCGCCGGCGTGTTCGTTTACAGCCTAGGAGCGAGCCAACCGGTCAAGTCGAATGCAAGTAAGATGCTGGTCAGCGGGGCTATCGACCTCTCGAACGTCAGCGAGACTGATGTCTCAGGTATCCTCGGCGTCGCGCATGGCGGCACAGGCACAACAACCGCCCCAGTTGCGGGCGGTGTGATTTACGGAGCAAGCACGTCCGCATACGGTTCGACGGCTGTCGGCACGAGCGGGCAAGTGCTGACTTCAAATGGCGCTTCTGCTCCGACCTGGCAAGCTGGCGCGTTTGGTCTGCCGAGTGGAGCGATCGTAGGCTTCGCGGATAACGGTACTCATGCCGGATTTACCGACTGGGGCTTCAGCCAGACCTTCGGGACCAATTTGTGGACCACGGGTCTTGCGCTGCCTTTCGGGCAAAATGTCATGACGAGCGCAGTGGTGGGGGGCAAAATATACGTGATCGGGGGAGAAAACGGAACCTTTAACAACAATCAAATATACGATCCCGTGGCGAATACGTGGTCCACTGGCGCCGCGCTGCCCGTCGGGCAATGGAGCATGACGAGTGCGGTCGTGGGCGGCAAGATCTATGTGATCGGGGGAGCCAACGGAACCTTTAACAACAATCAAATTTACGATCCCGCGAGCGATTCATGGACCACGGGCGTCGTGCTGCCCATCGGGGAAGATGATATGACGAGCGCTACCGTGAGCGGCAAGATCTATGTGATCGGGGGGAGATTTGGCACCCAGAACTACAATCAAATTTTCACACCGTCTGTGAACCTCTATTACTATTCGAAGAACTGACGAAATTACGTAACACCCATCGAGAGGAGAGTTCAACAAGGAGAGGGACGCAATCCGCCGCGGCGGATTGCGTCCCTCTCCTTTATTATTTGAGGGGTCTCTTCGATCTTCACCCGTGGACGCAACTCCAAATCATTGAGGGCGTGCGCCTTTTGCCGACGCATGACCCATCGGACACGAAATGAATTACGAATGACGAATGGGGGATCGGACGTGCGCGGCACGTCCCTACGCAATGCCGGCTTCACGGCGCTTCCGCGCGCACGGCGGGAGTGCGGGTGCCTTACAAGCCGCCCATGTGTGTAAAATACTCCCAAAACCGTCTAGATTGTGGATCGGGAACAGCGGGAAGCTCGGGGCGCGTTATGTATTTGGGAGGAAGATGCGTCAGCAAGAATGATGAATGTGGGGTGACAGATAAATAAACTTATCCACAAAATGAGTCTGAGTATATATTTTTATGATGTCGTTGCAACACCGCGACCCTCGAACCGCGTTGTAATAGGTGGAAGGGGTTCTCTCCGCTAAGAGAGATTTGTTCCTGAAGAAACCGCGAGATCACTTCAGCCGGTGAAATAGGGAATGCCTTTCTGAGAGGTGGCTACTCGGCGCTGTGGGTGGTAGGTTCGACCGGTAACTCGGGGTACACTATCGCGGCAGCAAGGAGTGGTTCGCCTCCACAAGGATTGTCGTTCATTGACAATTGAATTAGCCTGTTTTTGCTTCGGGTATGGGGCCTGTATTCCCGCCCCCGATCAGGTCGAGGGCAGGCATTCCGCGGGAATGACATTATGGCGAGGAACATGAATTATAAATGGATGTCGCGAAATTGGCTTGGATACGGCGGTCCGCCGCGGCGGATGAATATGAAAAGAACAAACACACGGGGAGGTTCGCAATTTTAGACTTTTCGCGTGTCCGGAGTGTTGAACTCGAATGCTACGCCTCCGGCTGATCCTCTGGTACTCCTTCCTCGTCTTCCTGACGATCTCGACGATCGGGCTGTTTCAGTATTACAAGATTCGGCAGTCGCTGTTCGAGGCGCTCGATGCCTCGCTGATCGAAGACGCGCGGACGACTCTGACGCTGATCAGCACGCTGCCTGCAAACGAGAACCCGCACGAAGCGCAGATCCACGGCGAGCTTCACGCGGCAAGTTCGCTTCGAGATTTGGTCGATCATGCGATCTCGGAAGTGCCGGATTCGGCACGCGGGACGGAGCTTGCCGATCGGGTCGTCAGCGAGATCATCGACCAGGTGCTTGCCGAGTTGTCATTTCAGGATTCCGGTGGGCGCATGGCCGATCCGATGGACGCAATCGTCGAGCGCTCGGTCTCGAGCCGACGAAATAATCTGGTCGAGATCTATGGCGTTGCGCGCGACAGCTCCGGGCGGACACACGAGCAATCGTATTTCCGGACAGCGAATTTGGGAAATGACACCATCATGCGGGCCGTACGGCCTCGGCAGGAGCACGTGAGTTCGGATACGACCGCAGCCTACAGCACGATCCGCTTCCGCGACGACCGGGTTCGTGTTGCGCGTGCGCACAACGAGCGGTTCGATGTCTATGTCGGGTATCCAATCACGGACATCGAGCAGAGTCTTGCGAGCGTTCGGTCGTCGTTCTATATCGGCATTCCGCTGGCGCTTGCGATTTCGATTTTGGGCGGACTGTGGCTGGCACGGAAGGCACTCAGGCCCATCGAGCAGATTGCCGCCATGGCGCGCGAGATTGGCGCGAAGAATCTCTCTCAACGGATCGCGCTGCCCGGCAAGACCGATCACGAGCTGGTGACGTTGACCGAGACGCTGAACTTGATGTTCGAGCGATTGGAAGGTTCGTTCGCGCAGGTCTCGCAATTCACCAGCGACGCATCGCACGAGTTGAAGACGCCGCTCTCCATTATGAAGGGCGAGATTGAGCAGGCGGGGCGGCACCTGGAAGCGGCTGCCGCAAAAGGCGGGACGCTTGGAAGGAAGGAAGCACGCGACGTGCTGGCGAGCATGATGGAGGAGGTGGATCGGATGCAGCGCATCGTCGAAGGCCTCTTGCTGCTTTCACGCGCCGACGACCGACAGCTCGCGCTCGATCGCGAGGAGACCGTGCTTTACGATTACCTCTCCTCGCTCGGCGAGGACGGCGCGATCCTGGCCGAAGAGCGCGGGCTGACGTTAACCTGCGATCTCGATCCTGCGGCGCGGCACACGCGCGTCCTCGTCGATCCGACGCGGCTCTATCAAGTTGTGATGAACCTGCTCGACAACGCATTCAAGTACACTCCGAAAGGAGGCAAGGTCACGTTGTTTCTGCATCGCTCGGATGAGAGTGTTCGCTTCGGTGTTGCAGATACCGGGTATGGTATCGCGGCGGAGGATTTGCCAAAGATCTTCCGGAGATTTTATCGCACTGACAATGCCCGCACCGGTCCGCACGACGACTCGGTCCGCTCGCTCGGGCTTGGTCTCGCGATTGTGAAGTCTATCATCGAGGCGCACGGCGGGACGATTTCGGTCGAGAGCGAATTGGGTCAGGGCACGAGATTTACGATCACGATGCCGGTATTTGCGTAATGGATTATTTCACAATGTGGAATAGCCGGACGTATCGCTGAAAGCCGGCATCGAGGTGCAACACGTAGACTCCATCGGCAAGCCCAGTCGTGTTGATGGTCGCGGAGCCATCTGGCGAGAGTTCCTGGAGCGAGACGACAGGCCTTCCAAGAATATCGGAGATCGAGACGGTGAACGACGACGAGGCGATGCCGAGGATATGAATGAGATCGCTGGCCGGTTCGGGGAATATTGTAAGCTGGAGCGATTTGGCTGGAATCGAATCAAGACCTTTGAACGGCGATAGCGGCACGAGCCGCAAGCAATCGGCCCAGAGAAGGGAGTCGGTCACACTCTTATCGTGGCCAGTATAGTTGAACGTCAGTGTGTGCTCGCCAGCCGCGAGCGAGACTGTTCCAAGATCGAGGGAGTCGGGCCGGTAGATCCGATCCGCATCGTGGCCATCGAACTGTGCAAGCTGCTCGGCATCGATCGCAACATCAAAATTTCCGAAGACGGGACCGCGAGTGAGATATGTTTTACACGCGTAGGTGTCGGCAATCGGCACAGAGAAACGAAGGGTCAGTTGCTTCAATGCGCTATCAGGCCGGAAGGAATAGACTGCATTGTTGCTCCATTCAAAATCCAGAATGCCACAGTTATTTTGAAATCCGCACCCAGGATTTGTCTGCGCGGTTGTCATTGCCTCGCACTCCAATGTGAGTGTGCGAGTGGTGGGGAGCAGCTCCGGGCATACCCCTTGGCCGCTCGCTCGACCCGTAACGACGATCGTATGCGATCCTCCATCGGCAAGTTCGGGAACGACGACCGCCCCGCTCAAGTGGTGCCCCGCATCACTTCGAAGGTTTGCGGTGCAGCGGATGCCATCCATCCGTGCTTCAAGCGAATCGAATTCCACATAGCCGGCCCCGCTCAAATGAATCGTGTCGTTCGTCTGGAGCAAGAGCGGCCGCTGTTCATCAAGCAGTTGAACGGTCGCGCACGGCGTAACAAGGATGTGTTCGGGGTATGCCACGCCGCCGACCATCAAGGTGTAGGCTCTGGGTGGAAGAGTTGGAATAGCGACAAGACGGTCGAAGGAGCCATCGGGTTTGACTCCAAAGGAGTCAATGGCAATCGAATCAAGCCGAACGCCGATCCGTTGGCCTGCGCCAAAGCCGGCACCGGAGATGTGCCACACCTCTCCTGGCCGGACGGTGTCGCGGTCTGTCCAGAACGGAATGTGCTGTTCGTACCAAAAGGCGAGGGTCCGGTAATGCTCGGCGCAGTCGTTATCGAGTCCATGTTGAAAATCGAAATCGAACGACGTGCGAAAGTCCATCGCATCAAGGTAGTGAAATCGATAGTAATTCGCAAAGATGTTGCTCGTTCCTGCAAAAGGTGATGAAAACTCCCCGAACGAAAAATACATCGCCCCATCAAAATAGTCTTCCGTGCCACCGTAATGGAATGAGTATCCCGGGTTGGAATCGATGACGAAGATCGCATCCCCTTCAAAATCCTGCGCATAATGGAGATTTGGAATACCCATGAGGAGCCCGATGTATCGGCCTCTGCCAGCGCGGTGGAGAACGTGATGTGGCACGTGGTACTTCGTCTGTAGTATCTCACTGAATGCGGTGTGGAGGTAACCGAGCGACGTGCGATCGACCGTGGATGGCCGGACACTCAGGGCACCGCGGAGCTGGTGGAGTTTTGAACCAGCATTTCGGAAGACGATTCTAGCGGATACCGCGAAGGGCATTGGGAGACGCATCTCGAACCCAGAGTCTTGCGAGAAATCCATCGGAAGCGAGTGAAGCGGGCGGAAGTCGTAGCTTTGCCCGAAGAGTGCAAGAAGCGGCGCGCGGAATGCCGGTAGCAGTGAACCGTCCCAATACATTTCGAGCCAGACCGAGTCGAGCGTGGTGTCATAGGAGTCCAGGTTCAGCGAGAGTTTGCTGAGGATCGCGCCTCCTGTCAGGAGGATCGTCGTGGAATCGCCGGCGCGGAGCGAGATCGCGAATGTCGTATCGTGCGACGGCCAGCCGCCCCACAGTTGACGCGGATCGCGATAGTTGGTCAGTGCGCTATCTTCCTGAAGGCGGAGTTCGCTTGACGCGAGATCGCTTGCGGGGAGTTGCAGTCCGGCGGGTAACGGCTTCCAGGCGTAATCGTACCAATTGTAGGGATTGGTCGTCTTATAGAGAATCTTGAAGCCTCGATGATAAGGAATCGGGACGTCACACAGGCGGGCCTCCCCATTGATCCAATTGAGCGGTGCGCGTAAATATCCCGCAGGCTTCAGGTAGAACGAGTCGAGCTCTGCCTGACGAAGGAGCTTGCCATCGACGAAGAGCCGGTAGCTCGTCAGCGAGTCTGCCGTTCGCGAGGTCATGAAGAAGTGGGTCAGCATTCCGGCGCCAGTATCTTCAGCCACTGTGTAATATCCGGGGTTTGCGCTATCGGGACCGGCGCCGATTCCCCATCCGTAGATCTGTCGCGGTGGGCCAAAGTCCGGGCGATCCAGCCG